>JANNVG010000769.1:0-34641 GCA_031414395.1 Fimbriiglobus sp. | reverse complement strand
GGCGCCCAGTCCTTCTCTGGCTTGCCCTCCACATTCTTCAGGAAGAGCACCGTCACTTCCTTTGCCGGGTGATCCACGGTGAACTCGGCGTGGTACTTGCCCATGTCGAACGTCGCCCCGCCCTCCGGCCCGTTGCCGTGGGCGTGCTCCTTCTCCTTGTTTTTCTCGTCGTCGCCCGGCTTGGCCCCGCCGGTGGCCGGCGTCGTCGGCTGGGGGCCGCACCCGGCGGCGGCCACCGCCGCCACGAACAGGCCGAGAGCTAGCAGTTTCAGACTCTTCATCGCGTCACTCCGCAGGTGAAAGGGGAACAGGGTCGGCGTCCGTGCCCGCTTCGGCTTCGCGCAACAGGTCCGCGTCGGACCCGGTGCGGCCGGTCAGCCTCTCGGCGTCCTTGCCGGAGAACTTCCAGAACAGTCCGGGGTGGAGCAGGAACTCGCAGAAGGTGCTCGTCACCAGCCCGCCCAGGATCACAGTGGCCACCGGGTAGAGGATTTCCAGCCCCGGCTTCTTCCCGCCCAGCACCAGCGGCACCAGCCCGATGCCGGCGGTGAGGGCGGTCATCAGCACCGGGGCGAGCCGCTCCAGGCTCCCCCGCAGCACCGTTTCTTTCGAGAAGGGTTGCCCCTCCTCTTTCATCAGGTGGACGTAGTGCGTCACCAGCAGGATGCCGTTCCGCACGGCGATGCCGCCGAGCGACACGAACCCGACCAGACTCGCCACCGTCAGCGTCTGTTTCGTCAGCACCAGCGCGATCACCCCGCCGACGAACGCGGTGGGGATGGCGTTGAGGATTTGCAGCGTCACCCGCCACGACGGGAACAGCATCATCAGCACGATGAAGATGCCGGCCACCGACACCGCCGCCAGCACCGCGATCAGTTGCGTGGCCGACCGCTGGGCCTCGAACTGCCCGCCGAACTCGACGAAGTACCCCGGCGGCATGGGCACCCGCTCCCGCACCCGCTTCTCGATCTCCCGCGCCGTGGTGTCCAGGTCGCGGCCGGACACGTTGCACCGGATCGTCTGCCGGCGGCGGACGTTCTCCCGGTTGACGAGGTTCGGCCCGCTCGCCGTGTCCGGGAAGTCGGCCACCTCCCGCAGGCGGATTTGCCCGCGGCCGTTCGGCAGGTCGAGCCGCAGTTCCCCCAGCTTGTACGGGTCCGAGCGGTACGGCTCCTTCAGCTTCACGATGAGGTCGAACCGCCGTTGACCCTCCAGCACCACCGACACCGCCTCCCCCTTGAGCGCGGTCTGCACGAACTCGGCGACGTACTCCCGACTCAGCCCGTGGCGGGCGAGGTCGTCCGCCCGCAGCACCACATGCACCTCGTCCACCCGCTCCTGCGGGTCGATGATCGGCGGCGTCACACCGGGAATGTCGGCGATGGCGTCCCGCACCTGCGTGGACAGTTCGCGGAGCTTGTCCAGGTCGTCGCCGTACAGCTTGATAGCCACCTGCGCGTTCACCCCGGAGAGCATGTGGCTGATCAGGTGGGAGAGCGGTTGCTCGGCGTCGATCTCCACCCCCGGCACGTTCGTGTGCAGGTCGGCCAGCAGTTCCTTCAGGAACTCGTCGCGGCGGCCTTCGGCGTCCGGGTTCATGGTCATGATGTACTCGCCCACTGTCACCGGCTGGGCGTGCTCGTCCAGCTCCGCCCGCCCGGTTCGACGTGCGTAGTGCAGCACCGGCCCGTCCGGGTTGGCCGGCGTCTTCCGCAGCCGTTCCAGCCGGGCGTCGATGAGCGCCGACGCCTCGTTCGACGCCTTGAGCGACGACCCGCCGGGCAGGGCCACGTTGATCTGCACGCTGCCCTCGTCGAACTTGGGCAGGAAGTCGGCCCCCAGGGTGGTCAGCCGCCACCCGCAGAAGGCCACCACCGCCCACGTTAGCAGCAGGAGCAGCCCGCCCCGCCTCATGCTGAACCGGATGAGGAAGCCGGCCGCCCACTTGAGGAACCGGAGCAGGAAGCCGTCCTTGTGCCCGTGCCCGGCCTTCACCCGCCCGAGCAGGTAGTACGACAGCACCGGGGTGACGGTGAGCGACACCACCAGCGAGGCCATGATGGACACGATGTAGGCGATGCCGAGGGGGATGAACAGCCGCCCCTCCACCCCGCTCAGGGCGAACAGCGGCAGGAACGACAGGATGACCACGGCCGTGCCGAACACGATGGCCGAGCGGATCTCCTTGCTCGCCAAATAGACCACCACCACCGCCGGCTTGGGGTGTGCGGAAGCGGCGTTCTCCCCCAGCCGGCGGAAGATGTTCTCCACGTCCACGATGGCGTCGTCCACCAGCTCGCCCATCGCCACCGCGATGCCGCCGAGGGTCATCACGTTGATGCTCAACTCGGTGCCGGTGATCGCCCCGATGACCTTGAACACCAGCGTGGTGATGACCAGCGAGAGGGGGATGGCGGTGAGGGTGATGAACGTGGTGCGGACGTTCAGCAGGAACAGGAACAGCACGATCACCACCAGCACCGCCCCGATGACGAGTGCCTCCTCGACGTAGTACACCCCGCGGTCGATGAAGCTCTTCAGTTGGAACAACTCGGTCGTCACGGCCACGTCCGCCGGCAACCCGCATTCGGTGTCCCGCAGGGCGGCCTTCACCTCGTCGGTCAGCTTGCGGGTGTCGGCGTGGGGTTGTTTCACGATGGTGATGACCACCCCCGCCTGCCCGTCGATGCTCCCGTCCCCCCGCTTCGGGGCCGGTCCCTCTTCGATGGTGGCCACCAGGCCGAGCAGCACCGCCCGGTCGGGGTTCGCCTTCACCACCACCTTCCGCAGGTCGCTCGCCACCTCCGCCGGCAGCGGGCCGAGCCGCCCGATCACCCGCACCGGCCGTTCGCCTTGTTCCTCCTCCACGAAGCCGCCGCTGGCGTTCAGGTTGTTCGCCCGGATCGCCTCTTCGACCTCCCGTAGCGACACCTTGTTCGCTTCCAACTTGACCGGATCGACCAGCACCTGATACTGCTTGCGGTCGCCGCCCATGACGATCACCTCGGCGATGCCGGGCAGCTTGAGCAGGCGGGGGCGGATCAGCCAATCGACCGTCGTCCGCAGGTCCATGCGGTCTTCCAGCGGGGTGCGGAAGGTGACGGCGTGGAACCGGCCGGCGTACCGGAAGGTAGCCGCCCGCCCCGGCGGGCCGTCCCACGCCAGGGCTTCGGCGTTCACCGCCGGCCACTCCTCGGGCCGGGTGTGGTCGGTCGGCCGCCACACGGCGAGAGCGAACCCGTCGCCGGCTTTCGTCCGCTCGACGACCAGCCCTGTCGCGGCAACCGGGGCTAGTTCCCCGCCGCCCGGCCCCTTCCGGCGGGACACGCCGACGTGCATGATCTGGCCCATGATCGACGCCGGCGGGGTCATCTGCGGCTTCACGCCCGGCGGCAGGGTGAGGGTGGCCATCCGCTCGGCCACCACCTGCCGGGCGTACCGCACCTCCGTCTTCCACCCGAACTCGATGTAGATGACGTTCATCCCCTGGCTGGACTGGCTGCGGACGGCCTCCACCCCGGACGCGCCGAGCAGGGCGGTCTCAATCGGCTGGGTGACGAGCGACTCGATCTCCTCCGGGGCGAGGCCGGGGCACTCGGTCAGGATGACCACCCGCGGGCGGTCCAGGTCGGGGAACACGTCGATGGGCAGGGTGGTGGCCTGATACCCGCCGTACCCGATGGCGACCAGGCAGGCGGCCAGGACCAGCCCGCGGTGGGTGAGGGCGAACCGGATGACGCTGTTGAGCATGGCTATTTGCCCTCGTCTTCGTTCTTGTGCAGGCTGCCGTCGGCGTGGACGTGGTAGCCCTTGGGGACGCCGGTCGATCCGCCGGCCTTCACCAGACGGTTCAGTTGGGCGGCGGCCGACTGCACCACGAACGTGCCGGGCGGGAACGCGCCGTCGTCGGCGATCACCACCTCCCGGCGGTCGCGGAACAGGACGCGCACCGGGTGGCGGGTGAACGTGTTCACGTTCTGAGAGAAGACGAACGCCTCCACCCCGTCGCGGGTGACGGCCTCCGGCGGAAGGACGAACACCTTGTCCAACTCCTGCACCCGCACCAGCAGCCGCACCTTCTGGCCGGGGCGGAACCGCCACAAGGTTTGCTTCTTCCCGCCGCCGTCCACCAGCCGCGACTGGTTCTCCAGCGGCACCCAGAAGCCGAAGGTGCGGGTGGCGGGGTCGATGGTGTTGGACACGTACTCGATGCGGAACGTCTGCTTCACCTCGCCCCACCCGGCCGCGGATGCGTCCTCCTCGAAGTCCACTTCGACCGGCCAGTTCCCTTTCACCGTCTGCTCCAGTAGCGGCGTCTCGTCCTGGAACGCCCGCCCCTCGACGGCCAGCTTCTGGTGGTCGGCCAGCACGCACAGCGTCTGACCCGCCTGCACCGTCTCCCCCAGATTCACCTTCAACTCCTGCACCTCGAACGCCGCGTGCGGCGGGTCGGCCTGCGAGCTGCCCGGTTTGGTGTCGTCCGCCCGGCCGGGCGCGGGCACCGCGACCTCGGTGACGAACTCGCCCGCCTCGACCTGGGCGATCTGTGCCGCGCTCAACCCGAACGCCCGCAGTTGCCGCCGCAGGCCGCTCAACTGGGTGGTCGCCCGCTTCAGTTGGTTCTCCGGTTCCACCAGCGAGGCGGGGGGCACCACCCGGTCCTCCACCTGCTTGGACACTCGGTCGCGGTTGGCGGTGGCGATGGCCAACTCCTTCGCCGCCGTCGCCAACTCCCGCTGGGCGGTCTGCACCCCTTCGCCGACCAGTTGCAGGGTGAACAGCGTCTGCCCGGCGGTGACCGTGGTGCCGGGTTTAGCGGCGATGGCCATCACCGTCCCGCTCAGGCGGGCGGTCACGTTCCGGTCGCTCTCGCCGGGGCGGTCCACCACCACGCCGGGCACGGGAATGGTCCGCCAGTACGTCTGCCGCTGGAGCGACTTGGCCTTCAGGCCCAGGTTCTCCTGGGCTTGCTCGTTGACGATGATCTTGCCGGTCGGCGCAGCGGGTTCGCCGGGCGGGGCGCTCGCCTCCGGGGGTTTCGCCGGCAGCAAGAGTGGCAGCCAGGAGTCGCGGGTGGTGAACGCCACGGCCGACAGGCCGGACAGCACCACGACCGCCACGACCTGCCCCACGAGAGGGCGGAGCTTCATCGGTGTTCCCCGTGAATGAACCGGATCGCCGCCGGGTGGGACGGCAAAGTTTGAGATTGGCTGTGGTGGGAGTGCGGGTGCGCCGGACGGCGCGCGAGATGACGGGACACCGACGGCAACAGTGCGTCGGCCCGCCGGAGCGAAATGGAGCTACATCAGCAGTGCGAGGTGTCGGACGTAGAGAGGGCAAGAAGGATCTGGCGGTGGTCGGCCGTTCCCGGCCGGGCACACGAAGACAGCGAGCGGACCCCCGACGGGTTCTCCGGCATCGCAGACGATCCACACGACGGCCGCATCAACGACTTCGACCGGCACGGTCCGTTCGGCGACCACCGTGTCAGTCGGGACGAACACGGCATCGGTATCATGGTCCCCCAGCGGATCGGACTGCGGCGGGGGAACGGCTGGTGCCGGGGCGGTCTCGTCCTCGTCCTCGTCGTGATGGTGTCCGCCAGGCCCGTGATGATAGCCGTGGGTGTGATGACGGTCTGAGGCGGCAGGAAGCGTGTGGACGTGAGGCCGGAGAGAATGGTCAGCGGGGGTGTGGTCGCCGTGGGTGTGGCCGGCCTCGGCTGCTTGACTCAGCAGCAACCCCGGCAGCAGCAACAGCGACACGACCCGACGGTACACGGCGACCTCTTGGATCGGAGACGCTCGACCAGTTTAGCACACGAGAGCGGGAAGACCAGTGCGTGCCACTGAGCACACTCGAGAGTTCAACGTTTTCTGGGGTCGTTCGGGGGCGCATTCGCCGGCCACGTTTCTTCCAGCAGCAACCCGGACACCTCCGCCGCCGCCCGCCACGCCTCGCCGACCGCCCGGTTGTACTCCAGCTTGGCCTCGACCACCCCCCGCTGGGCGATGAACACCTTGAGCGGCTCGATTACCCCTTCTCCTGTTGCAGCCGGATGGAGGATCGGCTGCGGCCCGCCGGACGGCCGCCTGCGCCCGGTCCACCGCCACCCCCGCACTCCGGGCTTCAGGGTGGTACTCCATCACCGCGTTGCGGGCGGTGTTCAGGTCGCACTCCGGGAGCGGGGCGGCCAGATCGACGGCGAGCGGGCCGACCGCCGCCCGTGCGTCGCCGACCACCGCCGCCAGCCGCCGCTCGGCGGCCGGAATCTCCTGCCGCACCGAGTCCTGTTCCGCCCGGAACCGTTCCAGGTCGAGTTCCAGGGGCACCACGTCGGCGCGGGTGAGGACGGCGTTCGGGGCCTTCTCCGCCTTCAGCGCTTGCTCCGCCGACTTCCCGGCGATGCTTACCACAAACCGGCCTGGAGCACCCGCCCGCGGGCCACCTCCACCAGCGCGTTCGCCCGTGCCAGCCGCGGGTTGCCGGCCACCGCCGATTGCACGAGCGCGTTCACGTCCGGCGCGAGCGGCGGGGCGGGTGGGGTGGTCGCTGGCAGGGTGGCCTGCGCCTGCACGACGCCGGACGCCGGGGGGCGTGTGGCGTGAGCGGTGGGGGGTACGACCGGCGGAGGGGCAGAGGCCGACGCCCGTACCGGGTCGAGTGTCGGCAGGGGGTAGTTCGGGATCACCGTCTCCCGGAGGGGGGAACACCCCGCCCCTAGACCGACCAGACCGACCAGACCGACGCAAGCCGCCATCCGGTAGGACCGAGAGGAACGAGCCATGAGGCACCCTGCGAAGTATGCGGATGGAGATACAGGTGGAAGCGGGGGTGGGGTTCCCGCTCGGCGGCAGAGTGTCCGGCCGAGCAGCCCGCAGCCGCCGGCGTCCGTGTGGCGCGCATCGGCACCTTCCCCGTCCCCGACGGGGGAACGCGGTGGGGTGGACGACCACCCGACCGGACGGCATCCGGGCGGAAACGATTGTGGGGTCAGCCGTCGTGTTCGGCAGGCGAGACCGGCGATGACCCCGCTCCAGGTCAGACCGGCAGGAAGGTGCTGTGCTACATCAAGAGGGCGAGGTGACGGAGGTATAACGGACGGGCGGGATCAGGTGATGGCGGCGGGTGACTGTGGAAGGCGACCGGAGGCGTCGACGCCAGAATGCCGCCCAGTGCCGGCGAGTCGACCAGCCAAAAAACGAACCCCATTAGTTCGACGGCCGGCGTCGTCCGCTCGACCGTGGCGGCATCCGTCGAGAGGTACACCGCGTCGGAATCGTGGTCGGGTGCCGAGTCGTTCGGCGGAACGGGCGGGAAGTCCGGTTCAGCGACATCCTCGTCGTGGTGATGGTGCCCGCCGTGGTGGTGCCCATGGTCGCCGTGGTGATGATGCTGGCCGTGGGTGCGGTCGGCCGGCGGCGGGCTGGTGTGGACGTGCGGGCGGAGATCGTGGCCGGCGTGGGTGCCGTCGCCATGAGTGTGGCCGAACACCGCTGCCTGCGACAGCAGCAGGCCCGGCAACAGCAGCAGCGTCACGACTTGCCGATACATGACACCTTCTTCGACCGGCAACCCCTCACCAGTTTAACAAACCCGTTCGGTAAGGTCAGAGCGGGCTATTTGGCGTGAGAGGGGTGCGTCTGCCACACCCCTCGGGTCGCTCAACGTCTCGACTACTTTTTCTCTTCGACTTTCACATGGAAGCCGGCGACGTTGAGCGCCTTCACCAACTCGGCCGCGTCGAACTCCCCCGTCACTTCGGCCGACGAAACCTTCGCCTTGGCACTCACCCCGGCCACCCCCTTCACGTCCTTGACCGCGTCTTTGAGCGACTTCACGCACCCGCCGCACGAGTTGTGGAACCCGGTCACAGTCAGCGCCTTCACCATCCCGGCCTTCACCCCGCTGTCGTCCTTGAACGCGTACCCCTTGTCCTTCCCCGGGTCGCCGTGGAAGCCGCCGGCGGCGAGCGCGTCGAGCGCCTTCTGGGCCGACTTGGCGTCGGTGGCGGTGAACGCGGCCGACGTCGCCTTCTTGTCCGTCGTCACCGCCGAGACGCCCTCCACCTTGCCGAGGATGGCCGCCACCTCCTCCGCGCACCCGTCACAGCACATGTGCACGTTTTTCAGCTCGACCTTCTCGGCCGCCCGCGCGCCGCGCGCCGCCAGCACCGCGACCGTGGTCGCCGCCACCAACAGTAGCACCCGATTCATCCAGAAGCCTCCGAGAGAGGGCGAAGAGCCGCCCGGTGGTCCGCCGGGTCCGGTCGTCAGGGCGACCGAACAGGTGACCCGGCGGTGGTCGAACCCCCCGGCACGCCGTTCGGCTCGGCCGGGAGTGTGTGAGTGGTTCCGCCCGTCGGCGGTGGCAGTGGATCGGCGGGTGTTGCGGCCTGCGCGACCTGGGTCAGCGGCACCGGCGGTTCCGGGTCGTCCGGTTCTTGGGTGGCGGCCGTCGGGCGGTACACCTTCTTGCCGAACAACAGGAACACGGCCGGGGTCACGATCTGGTCGAGGAGCGTCGAGGTGACCAGCCCGCCAATGACCACGACCGCAAGCGGGTGAAGGATCTCCTTGCCCGTCTGCCCCTTGCCGAGGGCGAGCGGAACGAGACCGATGACGGCGACGGCCGCCGTCATGAGCACCGGGGCGAGCCGCTCCAGGCTGCCGCGGACGATCATCCTCTCCCCGAACACCTCGCCCTCTTCCTTCATCAGGTGAATGTAGTGGGCGATCATCATGATCCCGTTCCGGCTGACGATGCCGACGAGCGTGATGAACCCGACCCAGTGGGCGACCGAGAGGGTGGTCGCCTGGAACCATACGCCGGGCACCTTCCACCACGCCACGTTTTGCAGGGCCGCCGGGTCGGGGCGGTTCATGATGAGCAGGGCGAGCACCGCCCCGAGGCCGGCGAGCGGCACGTTCACCCCGAGCACCATGAACGCCGCCCGCCACGACCCGAGGCAGCGGCAAAGGAGTAGGAACACGCCGATCACCGCCCCACCGCCGAAGACCAGGAGTCGGGTGTTCGCCTCCTGCTGGGCGCGAAACTGCCCGTCCTCCTCGATCCGGTACTCCCCGCCCTTCGCCCGCAGCTTCTCCTCGACCGGGCGGACGGCGGCGCGGATGTCGGCGACCACGTCGCCCAAGCTCCGCCCCTGCACGTTGCACGACACCACGATCCGCCGCTGCACGTTCTCGTGGTTGAGCGTGTTCGGGCCGGTGGTGTCGAGCACGTCGGCCACCTGCGACAAGGCCACCTTCCGCCCGGACGGGGTGTCGAGGATGGTCTGCCCGATGACGGCCGGGTCGGAGCGGGAGTCGGCGTCGTACCAGACGACGAGCGAGAACGACTTCTCCCCGTCGAGCACGGTGGACACCGCCTGCCCCTTGTAGGCAGTCTCCAGGAGCTTCGCCACGTCGCCGGGGGCGAGGCCGTACCGGGCCGCCTCGTCCCGCTTCACCCGCAGCCGCACCTGCGAGATCTCCACCTGCGGCTCGACTTGCAGGTCCACCACCCCCGGCACCTTGGCCATCGCGTCCTGCACCTCCTGGGCGGCGGCGCGGAGTTCGATCAGGTCCGGACCAAACACCTTCACCGCCACCTGCGCCCGCACCCCGGACATGATGTGGTCGAGGCGGTGGCTGATCGGCTGGCCGACGTTCGCCGTTACGCCGGGGATGCTGCCCACCCGCTCGCGGATGTCGGCGAGCACCTGTTCAGGCGGTCGTCCCGACTTCTCCACCCCCCACTCGTGCAGGAAGGGCACCGCCCGTAGCACCGCCGCCCACACCCCCGGCGTGGGCCGCTCGTGCGGGACGAGCCGCACGTCGATCTCCGAACTGTTCACCCCCTCGGTGTGTTCGTCCTGCTCCGCCCGGCCGGTCCGCCGGGAGACGGCGGCCACCTCCGGGATGTCGAAGAGGGACCGCTCGGCGAGCGCGGCCACCCGCCCGCTCTCGACCAGGCTCGTGCCGGGTGGCAGTTGCAGGCCGACCGTCACCGTTCCTTCGTTGAACGCCGGCAGGAACTCGCTCCCCATGCCGAAGACGGCCGACATGGTCACCGCCGAGAGGACGAGCGAGGTGACGAGGATCTTCCGCGGGTGCTTCAGCGCGAACCGCAGGAGGTGGGTGTCGAGCCACTTCAAGCCCCGCAGCACGAGCGAGTCGCGGCCGTGCCCGCGGGCGGCACTGCCCGGCAGCAGGTACGACGACAGGACCGGGGTGACGGTGAGCGAGACGACGAGCGAGGCGGCGAGCGACACCAGGTAGGCCAGGCCGAGCGGGGCGAACATCCGCCCCTCCAGCCCCGAGAGGGCGAAAAGGGGTGTCACCACCAGGCAGACGATGAGCGTGGCGTAGACGATCGAGTTCCGCACCTCACTCGACGCCTTGTACACCACCTTGAGCACCGGCGCGGGGTTCGCCAGCAGTCGGTTCTCGCGGAGCCGGCGGTAGATGTTCTCGACATCCACGATGGCGTCATCGACCAACTCGCCGACGGCGACCGCGATGCCGCCGAGGGTCATGGTGTTGATGGTGATGCCGAACAGGCTGAACACGAGTGCGGTGATGAGCACCGACAGGGGGATCGCGGTGAGGGTGATGAAGCTGATGCGGATGCTGGCGAGGAACAGGAGCAGAACCACCAGCACCCAGACGGTGCCGTCGCGGATGGCCTCGACCACGTTGTCGATGGCCGCCTGAATGAAGTCCGACTGGCGGAACACCCGCCGTTCGACTACCACCCCTTTGGGGGCGTCGCGCTGCAGTTCTTCGAGGGCTCGGTCGAGCTTGGGCGTGAGGTCCAGGGTGTTCGCGGTCGGCTGCTTCTGGATCGCCAGGATGACGCTCCCGCCGCCCACCACCCGGTCCCCGTCTCGCACCCGCACGCTCCCGTCGCCACGGCGGACCGGCCCGCCGAACCGCACGTCGGCCACGTCCTTGACCCGCACCGCCCGCCCGTCCCGCCACACCACCGGCGTCTCCTCGATGTCGCGGAGGGCGAGCGTCTGCCCGCTGATGCGGATGAGCGACTCCTTCGCCTCCCGCTCCATCACCCCGCCGCCCGCGAGCACGTTCGCCTTCTCCGCGGCGGTGGTGAGTTGCTCGAGGGTGACGTTCTGGCCGGCGAGCCGGGCCGGAGATGTGAGCACCTGGTACTGCTTCAGGTGGCCGCCCATGACCGTCACCTGGGACACCCCGTCCACCGCGAGCAGCCGGTTCCGCACGGCGAACTCGCCGAACGTGCGGATCTCCATGCCGACGCGGACCTCCTCCTCCGGCGTCTCCGGCGGCTCGGCCGGCCTCAAGCCCACCAGCATCACCTCGCCCATGATGCTGGAGATGGGGGCCATGACCGGGTTCGCGTCCCGCGGCAGCCGCTCCCGCACCAGTTGCAGCTTCTCGGCCACCACCTGGCGGTCCTGGTAGATGTCCGTCCCCCAGTCGAACTCCACCCACACGACCGACAGCCCGATGCCGGACGCCGACCGCACCCGCTTCACGCCGGTCGCCCCGTTCAATTGGTACTCGATGGGGCGGCTGACGAGCTGTTCGACCTCCTCCGGGGCGAGGCCGGGGGCCTCGGTTAGGACCGTCACCGTCGGCCGGTTCAGGTCGGGGAACACGTCCACCGGGGTGCGGACGAGTTGGTACACCCCGCCGGCCATGAGGGCCACCGCGGCGAGGAGCACCAGCCCGCGGTTCTGGAGTGAGAAGCCGATGACGCGATCCAGCACGGAAGAATTCCCCCTAGCGGAGTGAGGCGAACCCGGTCACGAGTTCGCCGACCCCCCGGACGGCGACCTGTTCGCCGAGCGACAGCCCCAGCACGACCTCGACCCGGCGGTCGTCCGCCCGCCCGGTCTCGACCGCCCGCCGCTCGAACACCCCGTCCGCCCGGCGGACGAAGACGACTTCCGCCCCCGGCTCGCCGGCCACCGCCCCGCGCGGCACCGTCACCCCGGCCGGGCGGGAGTCGGTCACGACCGTCACGCCCGCCAATTGTCCGTGGACCAGGGGCGGCCGACTTTTCGCGTCGAGTTCCACCCACACGGCGAGCGAGCGGTTGTCCGCGCCGACCGTGCGGCCGCTCCGGGCCACCTTCCCAGTGAGGACCGTCTCCGGGTCGGACACGAGCCGCACCCGCACCGCCTGGCCGACGCGGACGCGCGCGACCTCCCGCTCGGCCACCGCCCCCATCACCTGAGGCCGGGTCCGGTCGTGGACCGAGAACAGAACTTCATTGGCCGCCACGGCCTGCCCGAGCGCCTTCTCGAACGTCACGATTTCTCCCGCAATCGGCGACCGCACCGGCACCGCCGAGACGACCTTCCTGGTCTCCACGACCCGGTCGATGTCGGCGGCGTCAAGCCCGACCGTCTCAAGTTTCCGCCGGAGAGTGTCCACCTGACTCTTGAGCACGGCCACCCGCCCTTCCGTCTCCCACACCCGTTGTTTGGCGACGGCCGGCAGGTCTTTGATGCGGGCGGACGTGGCGGTTTCGAGTTGTAGGGCCAGGCTCGCCCGCAGGAGGTCGAGTTGCAGGGTGAGCAGTTCGGGACTGACGACCTCGGCGAGTACGTCCCCGGCCTTCACCGCCTTCCCCCGGTCGGTACGGACGCCGGCGATGACACCGGCGAGCGGCGAGGCGGCCGAACCGCGGTCGGCCGGGGGCAAGTCCACCGCCCCGTCGAGGGCGACCGTCTCGTCGACAGGCCCGGCCGTCGCAGCCTCCACCCGCAGGCCGATGGCCCGCTCCGCCTCCGGGCCGAGCCGGAGCACGCCGGGGGCGAACAGCCCGCTCAACTCGTGCGCGCCGCGGACCACCACCCGGTCACCGGGGAACACATCACCCGCGAGTACCTCCACCCGGCCGTCGGCCCGCCGGCCGAGGGCGACCGACTTCTTGCGGTACTCCGACGCCCCGGCCGCGCTCGCCTCCTCGACGAGCACGAACGTGTCCACCCCCTCGCGGGCGACGGCCGCGACCGGCACCGTCGGCCGCGGCTTCTCGGCGGCGAGGATCACGTCCGCCTGGCCGCTCATGCCGGGGACGAAGCGAGGCTCCTCGCCCGAAGGGTTTTTCAGCTCGGCCCAAACCGCGGCCAGGTGCGTGGCCGGGTCCAGGTAGGGGGCCACGGCCGTGACCGTCGTGCGAAACACCTTGCCCGGGTAGGCGACGAGCCGCACGTCCACGGGGGTGCCCACCGCGGCCCGCAGCAGGTCCTTCTCCAACACCTTCACCCGCACCCAGACCGTGGACAGGTCGGCGACCTCGGCCAGGTGTTCGGTCGGCTCCACCACCTTCCCGACCGTCAGTTCGGCGTGGATCACCGTCAGTTCGGCGTGCATCTCCGTACCACAGACCGGCACCCGCACCGGGAGCGTCAGGTCGGGGTCGGCCTTGCCCCGTTTCAACAGGGCGTCGAACGAGTCGGTCGCCAGCCCCACGGCCGCCCACTTGCTCCGGGCCACCACCAGCGCATTCTTCGCCTGAGCGAGTTTTGTCTCGGCGTCGATGAGCGACTGGCCGGCGACGGCCCCCACCTCGACGCTCGTCCGCAGCTCCTTCACCAGCTTCTCGTTCAGCCCCACCTCCGTCTGGGCGGTGAGCGAATCCAATTGGAGGGTGTCCAGGTCAAGGCTCTTCACCTCGGCCACCAGGTCATTCGCCCGGACCGTCTGGCCCGGCGCGACATGCACCTTGACGACCCGCCCCGGCAGCCGGGCGGTGGCGAACCCGTGGTGAGTCCACGGCAGTTCCACCGTCGCGTAGGCCAGGATCGCCCCCTCGACCGACCGCACTTCGACCTCGGCGGTCGTGACGGCGAGGGCGTCCCGCGCCGCCGGGGTGAGCAGCAGGTGCCCGCGGGCGGCGTCCACCTGTACCCCCTTGGTGGGGAGCGGGGCATGCCCCTCGTGGGCGAGGAGCACCGTCACGCCGACCGTCAACAGGATCGCGAGGGCGAGCGCGGACCGTCGGGACAAGCGGGAGCGGATTTTGTTCAGCACGGCGGTCATGGCCTTGCCTCCATTGAACCGAAGCGAACACACGGGCGGCTCACGCCGCGGTCGGCCGGGGCGACCAAGGCAGTCACCCCGGCCTCAGTCGCTTTACTTCTTCTCGCCGACCATCTTCACCATCTCCCGGCACGACTTCGCGCAGTCGCGGCACGACTTCGCACAGGCGGCCATCTGCTTGTCGTCGGGGAACTTCTCGCAGGCCGTCGCGCAGTCGTCGCAGCACTTCGCGCAGCCCTCGAGCATGTGCGCGGAATACGGACTGGAGCGGGCACAGAGGGTGGCGCAAAGCTTACAGCACTCGGCGCAGTCGGCGCAGGTTTGCACCGTCTTGGCGTGCTCCTTCTTGCCCTCGGCCAGCAGGGTGGTGCAGTGCTTGAAGCACATGTCGCACTCCACCTGGCAGGCGGCGCACGCCTTCGCGCAGTCCTCGAAGTGCTTCTTGTGGTGGTCGTCGGCCCGGACGGTGGCGGTCGAGGCGAAGGCGGCCATCGCCACGCCCAAGATCAGGTTGCGCATCACAGGTCTCCGAGATTAGCGGGTGCGGCCAATCGCGGTGTGCGAGTGATCCGCACAACATGTAATGCTAATGCAATGCCGACGGTGAAATAGAATTAACTTATGAATTATAATCAAAGCGGTAGCTGCGACACCTGTGGCACAAGCGTCTGCACGGCTCCAAACCGTTTCGCTGTGGTACCCGACTTCCCCATTGCGAGCAGTTCTCTGCTCACCACCCATGACGCCCTCCGCAGATCGTCCAACCGGCATCGGATCGCCCTGACTCACTCGACGCGGACCACGAACGGGATGACGCGGACTTGACCGCCCCGCTTGAACTGGCCCCACCCCTTGTACAGCCCGGCCCGCGGGAAGGTCGCTCCGAACGCGACCACGTTTTTCGCCACGGACTGGCCTTCGGCGGGGTGGGCGTGGACGTACGTCTTCGCGTCGGCGCTCACCACGACCAGGTGCCCCATGGCGCCCATGTACGGCTCCAGGTCCGTGACCGGCTTTTCCCCCTCCACCACCTCGAACCGGGCGGTCGCCTCCACCCCAGCATTGGCCCCCGTCACCGACACTTTGGCGGCAATCCCGTCCCCCTTCAACAGACCGGGAACGTCAGGCTTCAACTCGGTAGCGGTGGTGGCATCGCCCCCGACCTCGACACGGGCGGTCGCGGTCATCGGCATCCCGCCCGGCTCCTGGTAGTCGGCGAACAGGTGGTACATTCCGCCCGCCGGGAACGTGTACTCGGCCGAGAGCACGCCCGTCGTCGCGTCGACGGTCGGGTGCAGGTGGGCGAACTGGTCCAGCCCGTGGCGGATCAGGATGAAGTGGACCTTGGCGTCGTGGGCGACGGCGAACTCGCGGATCGGCACCCCCTTGGCATCCGGAATGGTGAACCGCAGCTTGGCCGGCACGCCGGCCTTCAGCCCGTCGCGGGTCTGAAGCTCGATGGTGCCGAGAGCGGCCTTGTGCGCCGCGTGCTCGTCGTCACCGGGGGCGTGAGTTTGGCCGGGTTTCTGTCCCGACCCGTGCGCGTGCCCGGCGGGTGTGGCGGCCGGCTGTGACGGGCCGCAGCCGACCAGGGCTAGGGCGAGGACGGGAACAACAACGAATCGCATGGTGCATCTCCTGGTGTCGGATCGAAGTCACCCGGCCGATTGGGACCGGACAAATGGCTGGCGGGCACACGTGCCACGGAACCCGACCGACCGAGCTTCCCACGGCCGTGGGGGCGACGAGCTGATGCGCCGGTCGGCCCCACGGCCAAGGTCATTTCGTCGGCTTCTTCTCGAACTCGCCGTCCGGGCTCACGAGCTTCGTCGGCTTGAACTCGGCCTTCTCAACCGCCTCCCACAGATCCTTGGCGGACGGGGATTTGCCCGCCTTGGGGGTGACGGTGGCGGTCTTGGCCTTCACGTCCACGACCACCGACTCCACGTTCTCGACCGCCGCGAGCGATTTCGTCACCGACTTGGCGCAGCCCGCGCACGTCATCCCGTCCACGGTCAGGGTGACGGCCTTCGGATCGACCTTGGCCGGCTTGTCGGCCGCCTTCTCGCCCTTGCCGTCTTCCGCCGCGCAGCACTTGCACCCCACCTTGGCCGAAGCCTTGAGCAACTCGACCGGCTTGGCGTCCTCCCCCGGCCCGTAGGCGGCGAGGCTCCCCGGCTCGCCAGCACAGCACGGCGAGCCGGGGTAGCAGCACTCGGAGCCCGGATAACAGCAGTCGGTGCAGCACGGCGAGCCGGGGAAGCAGCAGTCTGCGCCGGGGGCGCAACACGACTTGCTCGACACGGCCAGGGCCGGACCGGACAGTACCAGCGCGGCGACCGCGATGAGCCCGAACAGTTTCGTCACCATGTCGTCTCTCCTGTCAGAAGGTGGCCGCTGCTTGGCATCCCGCGAACCGGGCGGCCTGGTGCCGGGTCGCGGGTGGGTTCAGACGGCGGACGGAGCCGCACGTGGTCGTCACTTCTTGCGGTAGAACTCGGGCGACTGAATCTCGCCCGGCTTCTCCTTGGCGATCACCACGAACTCCTCGATGCACGGGATGCAACAGAACTCGTAGGTCTTGCCCCCCACCACCCACGTGAACTTGGGGTTCGCCTTCGTCTTCGAGATGGGGCAGATCTTCTCGCCGGTCTTCGGGTTGTCGTCGTGCTGGGCGCGGATGCCCTTGTACTTCACCGTCGGCACCGTGGTCCCGTTGGCCTTGATGTCCTCGGCGGTGTACAGCCCCCCGGCG
Organism: Fimbriiglobus sp.; assembly: GCA_031414395.1. Lineage (GTDB taxonomy): Bacteria > Planctomycetota > Planctomycetia > Gemmatales > Gemmataceae > JALHQU01. Next base: position 17,850 of record JANNVG010000769.1, on the reverse strand, counting down.
GTGAGGAAAAGCGCCTGCTCCTCGTCGGTGCCCTTCTTCGCCGGCATTTCGACTTTGGCGTGGTCGCCCGCCGCCGCCGCGTTCGAGAAAGCGATGCGAAACCGCTCGCCGTTGACGTTGAGGTTGTTGACGGTGACCTGCACCTTCTTGCCGACGAGGTCCTTGGGCAGGGCGGCCACGAACTGCGAGGTCTTCCCCTTCGCGTCCCCGGGCTGCGGCTCGGCGCGGAAGGTCATCTTGTCCGCCTCGGTCGCCCCGTCCGCTGTGACGTAAGCGGTGAGATCTTGCACTTCGACCTCCTGGATGCGGGCTTCGTCTTTGCCGAGCATGTACAGGCGAACGGTCCCGTCCTTCTCGAACTTCGCCTCAGCGTGGTAGCTGTCGCGGCCGAGCGACACGAGGGTGCCGCCGTGTTCGCCCGGTATGTGCCCGTGGGTGTCGTCGGTCGCTCCGGGCGGAGCTTTCTTCTCACCGTGCTCGGCGCTCGACGGTTGGGCGGGCGGAGGCGTGGACGGCCCGCACCCGAGGGTGAACATCCCGGCCGACGCCAAGAGGCCGAGCGCGGCCCCGAGCAAGAGTTTGCGAGCCATGTGCGTATGTCCTCACCGCGACCGGGGGCGTTGACGCCCGGTGCGCGAAATAGCGGGGTTCAACGGGCGAGTCATCAAGCTCCGCGAAACGCAGTCGAGCTTGAAAGCCAACGCCCGGTCACGCCCCAACGCGGGCAGGAATGACGGTCAAACACGAACGGGGATGGCGGGACGGACGGGGGCTAGCGAACCCCAAATCCCGCGAGAGATGCGAGCGGACTAACAACGCAATTTGTGGTGCGCGTAGAGAAGTTCGGCAGCGGAGAGGGCAAACGAGCGGTGCTCAAACCGCGGGGTCGAACGGAAAACCTGGGGAAACTCGACTACGAGGGGCGACAGATGGAGCGTGGCGATGTCTGCAACGAGCAGGGCCAGGGAAGCCGCCGAGGCCGGACCCGTACCGGGGACCGTATCGACCTTGGGTGCCTCGCCCTTACACGGGCATTTCGATGGGTCGGACGGCTTTTGGTTTTCACCGGGCGTGTGCCGGTCGTTGACCGCAGACTTCGGCTCGCCGCAGCAGGACTTTCGCCCCGCTTTCACCTCAGACCGAGGGGCCTTTGCCGACGAGTTCAACTCGTGCCCCAGCCGCGCAGTCGTACAGCAGCAGAGCAACGGCCCCACTAGCAGTGACAGCACCAACTGGTACGTCAGCACGAACCGAAACATCAACGCTCCCCCAAACGGCGAACATGAAGCCGCCGATAGGCATACCCAGATTATGCCCACCTGCAACAAGAAAATCTACTCCAAGTTTGGATTGAATGTCGGGGACCGTAGCCAGCGGAGGCAATTCGCCTCCCCCCGCCAGACCACTCACAGCGCGTGAAAGTCTCGCCGGCCGTGGGTCGAGTCACTGACCCGCTCAATGGCAAGTGACGGCGGATTCGGGCACGACCACCTCACTTCTTTACGCTTCGGCCGTCCACCGCCGTCATAGTCCCGTACCCCTCCTTCCACTTCGCCCGCAACTCCGCCTGACCGATGTATTCGTCCTCGCCGAGTGTCGCCGTCCAGTCCTTCGTCAGCTTGCCGGCGGCGTCCACATACACTTTCACCAGGTATTTCCCCTCGGCCAGCTTGGGGGAATCCTTCCGCCACCCCTTCGCCCGCTCGCCCCCCTTGGCGGCCAGCAGTGTAAGGTTGTGTTGCCACAGCTTCCCCTTGCCGAACACCACCCGGTCGGACACCGCGACGGGGTCGGCCTCCCACGCCTTCGCCTTCTCGTCCCAGGCGAACACCCGCACCTGAAGGAACTTGTCCGCCCACGCCGGCGGGCAGTTCTCCAGCTTCAGCCACACGTCGGTGCCGAACCGTTCCGGCCCGGCGTCGGGCTTGGGCAGGTCTTTGGCGGTGGGGTACTTGCCGGTTTTGACCGCGGCCGCGTCCTCGATCCAGGTGCGGAACCCCTTGTAGGCGTCGTCCCCGACGGCGAACTTGATGCCCCCGCCGTGCTTCTCGTCGAGTGGCTTGCGGAGGAGCAGGCTCTTCTCCGGGGCGGCCGGGTCGATGAGCTTGGACGCTAGCAGGTAGTCCATCGTCGCCGCCGCTCCGTCCTTCTTCGCCCACCCCACCCGCTCGCCGTGTTCCTTCACCAGCTTAGCGTTCTGCGGGGTGCCCTCGGTGTGACAGTTCATGCACCGGAACCGCCACGCCCACACGTTGGCCTCGAACGATTCGAGTAGCCGATCCTTTCGGGCATGGCGGATCACCTCGTTAGGCACCGCGGGTTTGGCTTGCTCTTTGTCGTCCAACTTCGGGAGTTCTTTGAACTTCGGGTCGGCGGCGCACGCCGCGATCCACGCCACGAACGCTTCGCGCTCCAGCTTGCGGTTCTTCTCGTGAACCCCCGGCCCCTTGCCGTCCCCGCCCATGTCGATCAGTTTGACGATTTTCGACTTCTCCGGCTTCTCTAGGTCGATGAGCCCCTGGTCGCGCAGGCTGCGAAACGTCTTGTCGGCGTCCGGCAGAATGTAGTCCTTGAGATCTACCCCCGTCAGGTGACACTGCACGCAGCTCGACGGGTTGGGCGACTTGAAGATGGGGGCGATCCGCTTCTCGAACACCTCGGCCGCAGTCGGCTCGGCAGCGGATGCGGAGGCGATGAATACCCAGCTTCCGGCAAGGAGGGTAAGGGACACGACGAGTTTCACAGAAACCTCCGGTCGGGTTGGGGATTAGGGGTGGCGGTAGGAATCCGGGTCGCGGATATCGTCCGGCCGCTCCTTGGCGGTTACAAGGAACTCGTCGATGCACGGCGGGCAACAGAACCGATACTCCTTCCCGCTCACCACCCAGGTGAAGCGGTCGTCGGCCCGTGCGCGTGAAACCGGGCACACCCGCTCGCCCGCCGCTGGCCGGTCGTCGTGCCGGGGCAGTTGACCAGAGAACTTGTGGGAGGCAGGGCCACGGCCGTTCGTCTCAATGTCTTTGGTCGTGTACCGCCCGCCGGGGTCGGCGTAGAGGGCCGCTTCCGCCCGTTCAGCTTCGGCATCACTCGCGGGCGGAGGTAAGGGCAGGACGAATTGAAAGCGGTTGATCCCGACCGCGAGCGACCGGACCACCAGTTCCGTGTCGCCCCCCGGCCGCCCGCTCGGCAGACGGGCGACAAACCGGGAGGTGGTTCCCGGAGGATCGGCCGCGAGCGGTTCCGGGCGGAGCATGAGTGGGAATTCCTCCCCACCGCCGTGCGCGCGGACGGCGGCGCACACCACGCGGGCCGGAACCGGGTGCGGGACACTGAGGTCTTCGCCATAGGTGTACACCCGCACCACTCCGCGCAGCCCGGCGACCGCCTCGGCGTGGTAGCGGTTCTCGTTGTCGATCACCACCACCACGCCCCCGTGCGGGCCGGGCGGATGGTCGTGGGCCGCTTGGCCTTCGTCGCCCCGCGGCGGTCGGCCGCCCGGCCCCATTAGGTTCCAGGCAAGGATCAAGACCACGCTGGCCACGAGCGCGACTATGATCGCGATCGTTCTCCACCGCCCGCGGTGCCGCGTGTCGGGGGATCGGCTGGGCGGCCGCTTTTTTCGCTTGCCCATGGCGCACTTTATCCGGGTGTGGAGGGACGTAGGCCAAGCCGGAGTTTGGCGACGAGCCGGGCGCAAGGAAGAGCGATTAGCAGCGAAGGATGTGGGGCGCGCGGTCGGACGCGGCCTCCCCCGAAAGATGGGTTAGGGGGAACCGCCCGACGAGCGTGAATCGAGGGTACGACCCGGCCGGCGGCACCACCTCGACGTAGACACCCGCGTCTGGAAGAATCGGTCCACGCGACTCGGTCACAACGGCCAAGCCGGGGTTGTTTACGTCCCGGCAAGGGCACGGAGTCTTAGGGCCGTCTGGGGTCTCCCCCGTCGGTCGGCCACCGGCCTTCGTACCGCCTTCGGCCGGCTTCTTCTTCCCGCAACACACATGGGCCGGGGCATGGCCAGCAGCCGTCGCCGCAGCTACCGTTGCTACACGCCGCCCCGCGCAGCAGCAGAGCGCGGGCCCGCTCGCCGTGGCGATAACCAGATAGAGGGTTAGAGCGAGCCGCACACAGGCTCCGGGATGAGGGGCCAGCCAACAACTCAAGAATGTACCCGCCCGTAGGCCAAAAACAACCGGATCGCCAGGTCGATTGTCGGCGCGATCTGGAGCCACCCGGTTAATCCCCGACCTGTTCCACCTGGACGTGCTGGGGGCGGATGATGTGGTCGGCCTCATCGGGTACTGGCTCCAACACCCGACGGGTTTCGTGCGGCCGTAGCCGTCAGCCGAGTCGGGCAGTTGCTTTCAAGATGCGGGTGTGGCAATGTCCGGGGACATGAAACGACCAACACCCGAGCGATCGACACCTTCGGTGCGCACCGGCCGAACACCGACCCTCACTGTGATGGTGGGGGCGTGGTGATGTTCCCCGCACCTCACGAGCCCCGCCACGGACGAGACGGAGCCAGTCTCACCGACCGGCCGACCCTTCGGTACGAGGGGGTGCGGACGCCGGCTGGAACGGTGGTAGTGCGGGTAGACGATGCCGACCGGGTTCGTCCTCTGCCCACCCGCCTGGACCTGCGGTCGCACAGCCCGACAGGGCTGGAGTGGGGATACTCGGGGTCAGGGCCGGCCCAACTCGCCCTCGCCATCCTGGCTGACGCGGTTGGAGCGGAGGCCGCCCAAGGTTGCTACCAGCGGTTCAAGTTCCAGATGGTGGCGGGGTTGGACCAGGATCGCTGGGAATTGACCCGGGAGGCGGTACTCGCCTGGTACCACTCGTACCGCACCTCACACGCGGAAGGTTGAGGGAGTTGCCCCACCAGAACTGAATTGGGCGGCCGCCCCTGAGGACGACCGCCGGTGACCGTGACCCCATCACTTCTTCGGCAACACGCTCGTCAGCACCTGCTTCGCCGGGGACTTCACCTTCCCCTTCTTCACCGCCGGCTTCTTCTTCCCATTCGCGTGGTCGTGCCGTCCGCCTCCGTTCGTCATGGCCGTCCTCCCAGGTCGGGGTTGAGCGGAAAGTGACAGAGTCTCTGTAGACGATACTCTGTCGATATATCGTCTGTGGATTACCCGTCTGCGGGCGGGGATGCTACCCCACCATGGCACGAATCCCGGATTTGTTCGGAGCCGCCGTCCGCCGCCACCGCGAGCGGCTCGGCCTGTCCCAGCAAGACTTCGCGGACAAGGCCGGGGTCCACCGGACCTACGTCAGCTCCATCGAACTGGGCAAGGTGCAGGTGAGCATCGGCATCGCCTTCCAACTGGCCGAAGCGCTGGAAGTCCCGCTGAGCCGGGTCTGGCGGGAGATCGAGAAACAACTCGCCGTTGAGGCCCAACCGCCGCCGGGATAATGTGCCGTCATGCGGTTGGGGTCAGAAGGCGGCTCGCGCGGTCGTAGTACCTACGGAGGGCGTCACGCGAGCCGAGGAAGAAGAGGGCCGCGAGCAGCCAGTAGGTCACACTCCGCCAGCCGAGGGCGTAGCCGTCGGTGGCATATGCCCAGACCAGAGCGACCACCATGTTGGCGTAGAACTTGTAGTAGCGGTAGTGGATCTGGATGAGGAACTCGAACGCCGCCACGTTCTCCCCCAGCCGGGCAAAATCCCACGCGGTCGGCCGGACGCCGGTGCGGTGATGGACGGTGTCCACGACGAGCCAGCGGACGGCGCTGGCCGTCAGACCTGCGGCGAGCGCCGTTACCGTCATCAGAGCCATTTGTGGCAGGGTGACATCGGAGACCGGGGCGAGGGTACACCACCCGCCCGCGTCGGCGAGGAACGGGAGGCCGTACTAGGCGGTCAACCCCGGCAGCAGGTAGGCGATGAAGATGCCGAAGGTGGTGTCGGAGATGTCTTGGGAACCCACAGCGTCGAACCTTATCAGGTGCGAGCGGGTCGATCAACTCTTGCGTTCGACATCACGGGTCTTGGCCCGCCTTGCGTGAGATGTTAGTTGGGGTCTTCAACCGTCGAGTCATTCCCCTCGTCCGCAGGAGCGTCGGAATACCACCCGTCGATCAGCCGCTATGAGCCTCACGAACTTCGTCCGACACACCGATGTAGCCGAACGCCTCCGGCCGTTTCGGCCCTGTGTGAAGACGGCGGATTCCCGGCTGCTGGTGCCGTCCGCCAGCGGCAACCCACAACTCGCCGGCACGGCGTTCGACTACCTGCTCCGCTTCGAACTCCAACGTCGTGCCGCGCATGCCGTCGCCGGCCAATGGATTGCCGAACAAGTGTCGCGGCTCATTTGCGGGTCTGGGCCGCAACCCGGCACATGGGTCGAACGGGACTACCTTGCGGGCCACGGCCCGAACGAGTACCTGCCGCCGCAAGTGTTGGCCAACCGCGTCGCGGCCGTGTGTCGAGAGGCTCGGGCGGCACTCGATGACTACCTCCGGGATTCCGCCCCGTCCGAGGCCAGTCGGCGGAACCTGGCGGGGTGGGCGGTGCGGCTGGCGAAGTTGGACGGCGTGTACCGGCGGGACGAGTTCGACCCGACCTTTGACCAAGCGCCCGACCCACTGGTGGACGAACTTGTCGCGCTGCTCAAGGTTGTGCCGGTCACACTCCTCACCCACCCCGAATCGCTCCTCCTCAACCCCGATTTCGGTGAAGCATCGCAGGCGGTCGGCGGGGCCGACGCCGACCTCATTGCCGGCGACATGCTCGTCGATGTGAAGACCACCAAGTCCGCCACGGTGACCGGCGAGGCCCTCGACCAACTGTTCGGCTACTTCCTGCTGGCCCGACGGGCGGGCTTTCCGCCAATCCACCGGGTCGGAGTTTACTTCTCGCGGTTCGCACAACTCCGAACCGGCCAGACTGTCTTCTGGACTGATCGCCCTGATTTCGTCGAGACCGAGCGGTGGTTTTTTGATCTCGCGTTGGAGTGCTTTCCGCCGGCCGAACTCCCGCCTCCGCCGCCACGCCCAAAAGCCAGAGGGAAGAAGCGTTGACCGTGTGATTGCCGACCCAGTATTGAAGAAACGTCTTGCTCTGGCGGAATGTCGTGTGGCATTGTCCCTGACGGCAGGCGATCAACCGCCCGTCACGGAGGCCCATGCCCAGAATTGATCAGAACCCCACTCCGAACGACGACTTCGGCGAGTCGTTACATCCCTCCCCGCTCATATTCTCGTACACCCGCGCCCAAGCCTTGGCTGAAGGCGTACTCGTCGATGTGACCGACACAGCGAAGGAGGCGGGGTTCGTCATCCCGGTCGCCCTGACCGCCGCCGTGTGGGCGGCTTTCGTTCAAGTGCCGGAGGGAGTCACGGGCCAGGATGAACGCGGGCGGTTGTGGGACGTGCTGAGTATGCTGCGGGTTGCCATCCGCCGTGACGTGACCGGCGGGCCGGAGTTGCACTTCGAACTGCATGTCCGCCACGACAACTCGGACGAGATCCCGCCACTGGTGGCTCTCAAGGCGGTGTGCGGGCCGGACGACGACACCTCCCCCTGCATCACCGTCATGCTTCCCGAGGAAGACTGAGGCGGTAACCGCGGCAGTCAACCGTCGTGTGCCCTGCTCGCACGCGAACGTCCCGAAGGCGGATCGATCAGTTTGCGTGTACTTCACGGAACCGCGTCGTCGAACGTGGCCGCGGATGAACAAAGATGACAACTCAGCCGCCGACTCCTCACCCTCCAGGTGTCTGCCTCAGGTAAACGAGCCATTCCTTTGGGAAGCGCCGAAGTGAACACCTGACGACCGATCAATCTACACCTTCCGCAGGAACCGACGGTTCCCGCGACCCTCCCTCGAAGACACCACACCAAAGACACGGGGGAGAATCCCCCGCGGCGGTCAAGGATGCCCTCGCTCCGCTCGGCGGTCGGCAGGCCCCGCCCCATCTTCCGCGCTCCGTTCCGCGGCCGGACCCAAATTCCCTGAAACCCGGATCGCCCGTCCGACCGCTCCACTCCGCTTGTGCAGACGGTGCCCCTCCCACCTCCCGTCCTGTGACCGCCTTCCCCCCTCTCAAGCCCGGCCTTCGTCCGGTCGGTCGCGCGCGCGACCGAACCGGCCTTTCCACCCGACCCGAGGACCGAGCATGAGCACCACCACCGCCCGAGCCGACCTGTACACCCGCATCACCGCCGACATCGTCGCCCAACTGGAACGCGGCGTCCGCCCGTGGCACCAGCCGTGGGCGCACGGCCACCCGGCCGGCCCCATCTCCCGCCCCCTCCGCAGCACCGGCGAGCCGTACCGCGGGATCAACGTCGTCGTCCTCTGGCTGACCACCTTCGAGAAGGGGTATTCGGCCCCCCTGTGGCTCACCTTTCAGCAGGCGAAGCAGCTCGGCGGAAGCGTGAAGAAAGGCGAGAAGGGCACCACCGTCGTCTACGCCAACACGTTCGAGAAGACCAAGACCGACGCCGCCAGTGGGGAGGAGACGACCGAACGGATTCCCTTCCTCAAAGCGTACACGGTGCTCAACGACGAGCAGACGGACGGGCTGACCGGCCACTTCTACGCCACGCGGTCGGAGGCCGAGCGGTTGGCCCACGCCGATGCGTTCTTCACGAACACCCACGCCGACACCCGGCACGGCGGGGGGAAGGCGTTCTACTCGCCGTCCGGCGACTTCATCCAACTGCCGCCGTTCGAGAGCTTCCACACCCACGAGAGCTACTACGCCACCCACGCCCACGAGTCCGTCCACTGGACCAAGCACGAGAACCGCCTCAACCGCTCGTTCGACTCGAAGCGGTTCGGGGACGACGGGTACGCGGTGGAAGAACTGGTCGCCGAGATGGGGGCGGCCTTCCTGTGTGCCGATCTCGGCATCACGCCCGAGGTGATGCCCGAACACGCCGAGTACCTGGCCGCGTGGCTGACGGTGTTGAAGCAGGACGCGAAAGCGGTGTTCACCGCCGCCGCCCACGCCGAACGCGCCGCAGACTACCTGCACCGCCTGCAACCGGCCGAGAGGGCCGACGGCTCGGACAAATGCCCGCTGGGTGGGAGCTGATCCTGTAGTCCTATTACTGCGGCCCCGGCGCACAGGTGCCCGGCGTGTTCGGCACCTACTGGGGGGCTTACAACGCGGTTGCCGACTGGGTGGACCACACCCGCGGGGTACGCGGTGAAGACACCCGGCTCGATTCGGCGTGGTTCGGTTCCGGGATGGTGATGAAGCGGCGCGCGTTCGAGTTCGCCCTCTCATAATCGAGGTTTGTCGGTCCGTCGGGGCAGCCTCGCCCCGACGGCGTTTTGGACCCCCGGCGGCGCTTGCAAGTTGCGCCCGTTGACCGCGGACGCGGGACGGGGGTCCGCCACAAGGTTGAGGGCCGGCATGCCAAGCCGGTCAGCTCCGGTTACCGAATGAATGGGGCACTCTCACCGTTTGCGGGAACCGACGGTTCCCACACCCTCCCTCAAATTACCCGGCCAAATAATTGCACCGGGGGAAATCCCCTACAGCGGTCAAAGCTGCTCTCGCTGCCGATCGGCCGCCGCCGGGTCCACACCCCATCTTTCTCGCTCTATTTGTGCAACGGGAACTGCTCCCGGCCTGTAACCGCCTGCCCTTTCTCAACACTGCACTCCGTCCAGTCGGTCGCATGCAACCGAAGCGGCCTGTTCACCCGACCCGAAGTCGGAGCATGTCCAACGTCATCCCCTCGGCCTGCGCGACTGCATCACCGCCGACAGTCAGCCGGCAACTTACACCCTGCTCGCTGTAGACGACCAGGCGCGCAGACGCGCAGCACCTCAACGCCCCACTGCACGCATACCGTGGTGCCGGCCTGTTACACTGATGCACTCGCACATTCCAAAGCCGTAGTCATTCCGTTTACACCCGGTCACGTCACCCACCCGCCCGCACCCCCACCTCGATCCGCTCGATCATTGGGGCGAATTCAGGTGTCAGTAAACAGGCCGCCCGGTCCGCCTCCCAACACCAGCGAACGGCGTGATCCGCGAGCTGCGTGAACAGTGGGAACAGGTTCCGCCCGCGGAGGCGGACGGTCGCCGTGTGGAACTGGAGTTCGATGCCGGTTGCCGGGTCGTATGTGATCACCCCGAGACCGAAGTATGCGAACGCCCGCCAAGTGTCGTCGGCGAACCGGAGCTTCAGCATCGGGATTGGTTCGCCGAAGTAGGTGGCGATACCGAACGCGGCGTACACCTCCGGTGCGTCGGCCGGCGGATGACGCGGCGGGTGGAGACCGGCGTCGGCCGGCGGAGTACGTTCAGCCGTCATCCCGGACTCATCGGACGGGTGATGACTGTTGCCGGCCGGCCGGCCGGCCGATCAGTTTCCTCTCCTTCGAGTAACCCTGACAACTGGAGTCGCTGTGCGATCCGCCCGCGTCGTGCCGTGGCCAATCGACGGTGGACGGCGACGAGATCAGTCGCCGCGCGAGCCGGGTCACTCCGCTCGATCGCCCGCCGCAGACCGCCCTTGTCGTCCGTGTACACCGTCACCGTTTCCCGCCCCCGCGACGCGGAAACGTAAATCTGCTCCCGGCCGGATGCAAGGAACGACTCGGACGATTGGGCGACGAGCACGCGATCAACGGTTCTGCCTTGTGCGGCGTGCGAGGTGACAACGTACCCGTGAGCGACATGGCCGAAGCCGGGCGGCAGAGTAACACCCGTGTCCAGGCGGATGCCGCCTTCGGCCGAAACCGATGTCACCCGCGTCAGCGTGCCGTTGTCAACAGGCTTCCCGCCCCTGCACTTGCTGGTTTTCGAGACCCGCACCCAATCCCCGACGGCGATCGCAATCGTGCTGAGCGTGTAGACCAGAAACCGCGGGGCCAAGTGGAGGGGCAGAACGGTCTCGCGCCCGCACACGTCCGTCACATCAAGGGTCGACGGGCCGACGGCCGACACCGTGTACCGATCACCCGGTTGGTGCCCCGCGGCCCGCGAATGGAACTCGATCACGTCCCCACAGCGATAAAACCACAACTCGCGGCGTTGGGCGAGTGTGGAGTCACGCGCATCGAGCCGTGGTAGCACCACTTCGTCCGCACCGAGTTTTCCTGCGCTCTGGAGTGCGACGCGGATCGCTCGCGTGATCCGGTTCCCCTCGGCGTGTGTCGGCGAAACGACGAGCACCGACTTCCCGGCGGCGAGCGATGCCAAGTAATCAGCTGCGATGGCTGTGGGACGGTCCGCCTCGGGCATCTCCCTCACCCAGCCCAAGTTGTGGTCGAGGAGGTCGAATCCCTCCACCGTCTTTCCCCGACTCAAGAGAGCGACCGCATCCTTGTACCGTCCCACTTGCCGTCGAATTTCTCGGACGGCAGCCGGTTCCAACCCGGCGTTCCTCCGAAGGAGTGTGAGCGGCGACCCGCGCTCGACCGCCTTGTGCTGCCGGTCGTCGCCAGACAGGACGACCCGCATGTCGAGAGCTGTTGCATACGAAAACAGGGCATCGAGTGATTTCAGTCCGAGGAGACCCGCCTCGTCGATCCAGACGACGCCGCTTCGGGCCGACTCCCGAAACCGCGCGTCGAGCAGGAACCTGGCCACCGTGTCCGCCGTCTCGAACCCGTGGGCGCGAAGCACCCCGCGACTCGCGGCCGCCGTTGGGGCGAGCAGTTGAACCGGCTTCCCGCCCCGACGGATCGCGGCGACGCAGGCGGCGATGAGCGTCGTCTTGCCGCTGCCGGCCACGCCGAGCAGCAGTGTTACCCGACCCGTTGAGGTTAAGACGTGTCGGGCGGCAGACCGCTGGCCCGGCGAGAGCCCTTCCTCCGGCCATTGGTCGTCGGCAGCCAGCGGTCGGCAGGCGTTGCGCCCGGCTTTCGCGAAGCCGAGGATCCGTCGCTCCTCCGCCAACACCTCTTCGGTCGTGGCCAAGCGGTCCCCGCCGTACTCGCGGACCAGGAGGCCGTGGCCGGCCAATTCCCGCTCTACCCCTTCTGGCGACACCTGCCCTACCGCGTGCCGCAGGGCCAAGCCGAGGAGACGCTTCACCGGCAAGACAGACGACCGCTCGAAACCGTGGGCGACGGCAAACCGCATGGCGTCCCGCGCAGCGGCGGGATCATCCAGGGTGACCAGCACCTGGCGAGCGGCGGCGACACGCGCCAAAGCCGTTCGCTCGTCGGGCGTGAGCCGGGTGGTCCAGATGCGGCGAAGATCTTCGAGGGTGAACCGGAGCTGTTTTCGCTCACGAGTCATGACGCCGAGCTGCGCTTTATAGTTAGGGAACGTGACGTTCCGCTCTTCGGCAAGTGTGTCGATCTGCACCGTCCGGCGGGAGAACGCCTTCAGCACGCGATCCGGCACCCCGTCGATCTCCCACCCCGCACCGCGGCGGGCCACGACGTACCCGAGGTCGATCAGTCCGCGGGCAAGCCGCGCGTGGAACACCGCTTCGTAGTACGGCGCGTTCGTGTAAACTTCCCTCAATTCCGCCGCCTTCCAGCGGCCCTCGACGGCATCGTGGGTGACGTTGAAAACGAATGCGTGGGCGTGCAGGTGCGGGTCGGGGATGCCATCGACCGGCCGCGCGGTCGCATGGACGAACACCGCGTAGACAAGATTCCCAGTGTTCCGTGTCGCATCCCTGCCCCCCGTTCGGACGCGGGTCCGGGCCTCGGTTTCGAGTTCGACTAGCGTCTCCCGGACGGATTCACGGAACGCCTCAAGAACCCTCCGATCTCCAGTCAAGCCGTACACCACCGACACCGACTTCGGCACATGGAAGTTCAGATCGAACCCGACCCTGCGAGCTGCCTTCGTCCTTGGCGTGAGCCGCTCACCTGTGCCTGGATGTCGGTTGTCGCACAGCGCACCGAACTCCGCCCGCCCAACGCCTCCGTCGAGACCGAGCCTGACGACCGCCCGACCGCCCCACACTCCGGCGTCTTCCTGCCCATCGGGGCAGTACTCGCCCCCGCCCACGTGGTACGCCTTCGCCCTGACCGCGTTCGTCTGCACAATTACCCGCAGCATCCCAACCCCCGTCCCGGTGCTGCCCCTATCTCGTAGCAGCACTCTGCACCTTTCAGACGTCTCCCTTATCGCTGATCGAGTCGTCCAACAAGTGGGAATCGTACCCTCCGCATCAACCCGTCCGATCACCGCCCCACCACCGGCCGAGCTCGTCGGTCCATAACCCCACGCTACTCATCGCTGGGAGACCTTGGACCGATGGCGTACCGTCACCCCCGCCGCCTCACCAACGCTCTTGGCAGGCCCGTAGCGACGATTTCAGGCGCGGGTCCGACCCGTACCATCCCTCACCCGTCCGTGGGCAGGCTGGTGCGAATTTGGGAGGGGTGGTTATCGTCCCGCCCGCGAACACCGGCGTTTCCGCTCGACCACGTAGCCGCAACCGCCACAACGCCGATAAGCGGCAACGCGGATCGGAAGGGGAATCGGGCGTTACCGCCATCCGGTATCCCGTCATCACCGCCAATCCAGTCATTCAGAAAACCTCGGCATTCCGGGTTGCGGGAACCCTTTAACTGTGGCAGTGTCGGTGTTGCGGCTTGACTGCCGTGCGGGAAGGTTACCGTTCCCGCAACCCTGACGGGTAGGAGGTGTGTGCGGCGGATTGCGATCATCAACCAGAAGGGGGGAGCGGGGAAGACGACTACCGCCGTCTCTCTCGGAGCGGCGCTCGCCGAGCGTGACCGGCGGGTGCTGGTCATCGACCTCGACCCACAATACTCAGCCACCACCTGGCTCGCCGTCCATCCGGTCGGGCGGGGGGTGTTCGACCTGTTTGCCGAACCCGAGAACCCACACCTCACCGACCTCATCCAACCGACCACCACGCCGAACCTGTCGCTCGTCGGATCGAGCGCGTGGCTGGTCGGGGCGGAGAAGGCGCTGGCATCCGAGCCGGGCGCGGAGAGTATCCTCCGCGACAAGATCGCCGCCGCGGAAGGCGTGTTCGACTACGTCTTAATCGACTGCCCGCCGACTCTCGGCGTACTGAGCGTGAACGCCCTCACGGCAGCGAGCGAGGTACTCGTCCCGGTGGCCGCCCAGGTGATGAACCTGCACGGTATCGCCCAACTGCAACAGACCATCGAATTGGTGAAGCGGCGGTTGAACCCGTCTCTACGGATCGCGGGAATCCTGGCCTGCCGCCTCGACCAGCGGACCAACCACGGCCCGGAGATCGTCACCCGCCTGCGGGAACGGTTCCCGGAGACGCTGCGCACCACCATCCGCGAGAACGTGAAGTTGGCCGAGTGCCCGTCGATGGGGGAGCCGATCACCACCTACGCCCCGGCGAGTGCCGGGGCCGCGGACTACCGCGCCCTTGCGGACGAATTGATGACCCAGGAGGAACGCCATGTCGCTCAAGCCGCCAGCCACAAAGAGTACCATCAAAAATGACCCGTTCGCCGCGGTCATCCCACTCACGGTGGAAGCGAAGGTGGCCCCTTTACTTGATCCGCCTTCAACAATAACACCGCCGGCTCAGAAGTCGGTCGAGGTGAAGGAAGTGATCCCGCCTCCTGCTGCGAAAACCCTACTCGCCAGCCCGCTGAACGGAAACGGGAAATCTAGCCGGCAGAAGTTGACGGTGCATCTGCCATCTGAACTGGCCGAGCGGGTGAAGAACGCCGCATACTGAAACCCCAAACTCACTATCGCCGGCATCGCGGAGTTGGGAATCAAGAGTGTGATCGAGAAGGTTGAGCGGGAACACGGTGGGCGTTACCCACCGCGGGAGGAGGAACTCGTCGGCGGGCGACCGATCAAGTGAGTTGTGTGGCCCGACAGACTCTGGATGCTGGGCCAACACCCCACCAGTCAGTTCGTGCTTTCGCTCGCAAGGGTTCGTGCCTACGCTCGCGGGGGAGGGGCGAACTTCGTGCTTTCGGTCGCGGCTGCGGGGTGGAGGTTCGTGCTTTCGGTCGCAACAACCCGCCTAAACCTCCCGGCGCGATTACGGATCTCGACTGGTAAAGAGTAATGATCTTAAAGTAAACGATCTTAAGTCATTAAATTTACAAAATTCTTTTGAAGACAGACCGATTCCCCGAACCCGTCGCCGACATCTTGTCCCGGCTGCTCAGGCAGCCGAGCGAACCGCCGTCCAACCGCACCAATCCCACGGCCGTGGATGAGACTCTTACACCACCACCCGATGCGACCGACGGCCGTTACGACTTCGACGTCGCCGAATTCCCACTCTTTCGGCTCAACAAACTGGCCACTGCCAAATCCGGGCAGCAGCCGATCCGCTACTCCGACAGTATCACCGGGCGGGACGGCCAGCCTGTCCCGCGGCAATGGACCGTCTACCACGGCGCGTCCGGATTCGGCGGTCAGAGCACGCAAGTGCTATTGTTCGACCTACTCTAACTGTACGCCGAACAGGGGGCGTGCGGCACCCACATCCAGGTCGGCACCCTGCGGTCGCTGTTACTCCGCCGTGGCGAGCGGAACCCGTCGAAGCGGGACTACGACCGCATGCGTCGGGACTTCGACATCCTCCGCGGGTACGACATCCACTGCTCCAACGCCTTCTGGGATTCGGGCAAGCGGGCCTATGTGGACATGAAGTGGCGGCTGTTCGAGTCCGTGTTCTACTTCCGGGCGGCTGCCAACCCGGACGCCGACGAGCAGCCGTTCGGGTTCATCGAGGTGAGTTCGGTGCTGCGGGCTGCCGCCCGCACCCGCGGCTTCTTCCACCTGGGGTTCGACCGCCGCCGGTTCTACGCCATGAAGCCGCTCGAACAGCGGCTCGCGGTGTACTTAGCCAAGCAGTTCACATCGCAGAAGCTGCACCGCCGGTTCGTGAGCGACCTAGCGCGGGTGCTGCCCATCGAAGCCGCCCGCGAACGCGACGTGCGGCGTCTGCTCGCCGCCGCAGCCAACGGGCTGCTTGCTGCTTCACTCCCCACGCTCGCCGCATTCCGGCTGACGCGATCAACCTCGGGCGCATGGCTTGCCGAGTTCACCCGTGGGGTCAAGCCGCCCACAACCTATACCGTCCCCAGCCGCGCGGCCCGGTCGTTCCCCCCGGCAGTCGCCGACCTCGTCGTCCGAATCGGCGACGCCCTGGGTTCGGGCGATGACGAGCTGTGGTGGGCCAGGTGCGCCGAACGCCTCGGCCGCGGGGCGGTGGACCGGGCGTTGGGGCTACTGAAAGAGGCGCGGCAGACGGGGCGGGTGAGCAACCCGGGCGGACTGCTGACTAAATTCTTCAAGGACATCGCACACGAGTCGGGTGTGTCACTCGACTAATCAGCTACCGTCGCCCGAAGCCTCGGATGTTCCAAACACCGAATGGAGGGCGGCCTGCAACACCGCCGGCACCAAGTGCCGATACCGCCGCCGCATGGCTTCTGTCGTGTGCCCCACCCACTGGTCGATCAACCGCTGGTCCACCCCGCGGGCGGCGCAGTTGGAGATGAAACTGTGGCGGAAGCAGTGCCAGCCGGGGATGACTGACCACCGCGTCTTCTTGAGTGTGTTGACGACCAACTTGGTGGCGTAGTGCTCCGTGATCGGCGCACCCGCCCCCGTGCAGACGGCGAACCGGCCGCCGGGGTGGTCGGCCAACCACGTTCGCATGACCCGTTCGAGCAGGGGTGACATGGGCACGGTGCGGTAGGTTTCCACCTTGTCGTGGTCCTTCTTCTTCTCCCGGATGAGTACCGTCCTGGTGTCGAAGTCGAAGTCGGTCACTAGCGCACGGCGGATCTCGCTCCGCCTCGCCCCGGTGTGAGCCGCAATCACGAACATCGGGTAGGCGTGCGGCAGTCGTTCCCGCCGGCGGGCGAATTCTAGCACTTCGTCGATCTCTGGCAGGGTGAGGAACAGGCACTCCCAGAGCTCCCGTTCCTGGTCGGCGGTCGTTCCGCCCCGCGCGATTTGTCGCTCGATCTGGTCGCGGATCTGGAAGGGCGGCTTGCTCCTCGACTTCGGGTAGTGCAGGTTGACCGCCGGGGCGGGGCGGGCCGTCATCCCCTGCGGGATCGCCCAGCGGTTCCACACCGTCACGAACGTGCCCACCTCCTTGCGGATCGTCTCTGGCCCGACGTCCGCCGAGCGGGCGTCGATGTACTCCTGGAGCGTTCGAGACGTGACCGCGTCGAGGAGCAGGCGGGGGCCGACCAGCCGACGCAGGTGAGCCAAGTGAATCCGCTCTGTACGCCAAGTGGTCGCCTCCTTCGCTCCTTTCGGATACCCGGCTAGGTACGCGTCGATCAGGCCTCCCACCGTATCTGGCACCGCCCGGTCAATCTGCGACGGGCGGTGGTCGAGTTTGCCCGCGGACACGACGTAAGTGCCCACGTCCGCTCCGTCGGGTGGCGGAGCGATGACACCGAGGTCGAGGAGGCGGGCGTTCGCCTCGAATCGCCCGAGGGTGGCCTCGGCCTCTCTCCGGTCGCCGGTGCCCAGCGGCAAGTGGTGCTTCCGCCCGCCGAAGCGGAAGCCGATGCGAAACGTGCCGCCGGTTGTGGATTCGAGCCAAGCCATGATTCCCCTCCGCAGAATTGTCGGAGCGGGGTCCAGAGACGCAACCACAATGCAAGTGCAGTGGTGCCCCACGGGTGCCCCAGAACGGCCCGGAAATCTGCGGAGGGGAAAACGAAACAGGCCCTTGCAGTACTCGCAAGGGCCTGTTCTGCTTCGGGTTGCGTTTGCCGTGAAACCCGTCGAAAGGAGTTGCGGCGGTAGGATTTGAACCTACGACCTCCAGGTTATGAGCCTGGCGAGCTGACCGGGCTGCTCCACGCCGCGTCGTTGTGGGGGTAATATAGGCGCCCGCGGCGGAAAGGAAAGGGCACATTCCGCCGCGGGTGGTTGTCCGACGAGCCGCGACCGCGAG
>JANNVG010000768.1:0-1674 GCA_031414395.1 Fimbriiglobus sp. | reverse complement strand
AATGCGGACACGCGACCGGCCCCTCACTCACGGACTGGCGCGACCTTTTTCCGCGTGACCGCAGGCCCCTCGCCCGCGCGTCGGGCTAACAAGAGAGACACCCCTGTGTCCGTCGCACTCCTCACCGCCGCTCCGCGAACCAACTGGCCCCTCGCTCGCGCGTCGGGCGAGCAAGAGAATCACACCATGACACCCCTCCTCCTCGCCCTGCTGCTCGCCGCTCCGGTGAAGCCGTGCGTCATCGAGATCACCGACGACGCCACCGGCCGGCCCGTCCCCCTCGTCGAACTCCGCACCACCAACCACCTGCGGTACGTCACCGACAACGCTGGCGTGATCGCGTTCGACGAACCCGGCCTGATGGACACGGAGGTGTTCTTCAGCGTGACCGCCCACGGGTACGAGGTGCCGAAGGACGGGTTCGGCATCCGCGGGGTGCGGCTCACGCCCAAGGCCGGCGAGAAGGTGAGCGTGAAGGTGAAGCGGGTGAACATCGCCGAGCGGCTGCACCGCGTGACGGGCGACGGTGTGTACGCCGAGAGCATCAAGGCCGGCCGCGAGGTGCCGTTCAACACGTCCGGCACGAACGCCCGCGTGCTCGGGTGCGACAGCGTGTTCATGGCGGCGTATGGTGACCGCCTGTTCTGGCTGTGGGGCGACACCACGCAGGCCAAGTACCCGCTCGGCAACTTCCACATGACCGCCGCCACCACCGCGGCCACGCTCGACCCGGAGAAGCCGTACCAGTTCGACTACCTGGACGACGGCAAGGGGTTCGTGAAGGGTGTGGCGAAGATGCCGGGCGACGGGCCGACGTGGATCGAAAGCCTGGTGACGCTGCCGGGCAAGGACGGCAAGCCGCGGCTGTGGGGCGAGTACGCGAAGGTGGACACGAAGATGGTCGTCCACGCCCGCGGGCTGGTGGTGTACGACGACGCCAAGAAGGAGTTCGCACATCACGCCGACGTGCCGCTGAATTCGCCGATCCTGCCCACCGGTCACTCGTTCAGGCACAAGGACGGCGACACGGAGTACGTCTACTTCGGTAACCCGTTCCCGCTGGTGCGAGTCCCCGCGACCGAAGCGGCGTTTACGGACATGACGAAGTACGAGGCGTTCACCTGCCTGAAGCCGGGCAGCTCGGTGGCGAAGCCGGAGATCGACCGCGACGACAAGGGGCGGGCGAAGTACGAGTGGCGGAAGGGAGCGTCGCCGCTCACCCCCGAAGACGAGGCCAAGCTCGTGAAGGCGAAGGTGCTGACCGTCGACGACACGCGGGTGCAGTTGAAGGACGCCTCGGGCACGGTGCTGGTGATGCACCGCGGCAGTGTGAACTGGAACGCCTACCGCAAGAAGTGGGTGATGGTGGCCAACCAGATCGGCGGGAAGGAGTCGATGTTGGGGGAGGTGTGGTACGCCGAGGCGGAGCAACCCGTCGGCCCGTGGGGGACGGCGACCAAGATTCTCACGCACGACCGCAAAGACTTTTACAACCCGGCGCACCACCCGCAGTTCGACCGCGACGGCGGCAAGGTGATCTACTTCGAGGGCACGTATACGAACACGTTCAGCGGCAACCCCGACCAGACCCCGCGGTACGAGTACAACCAGATGCTGTACCGCCTCGACCTGAGCGGCGCGTGGTTGAAGTAGTCGGGGCGAGCCGAGCGGCGT
>JANNVG010000767.1:0-4179 GCA_031414395.1 Fimbriiglobus sp. | reverse complement strand
CCTCATGTGCCCTCGGCGGTGAATCCTGAATTCTCTTACCCGAGCAGAACGCCCGCCACGGCGGCGTTAATCAGCGTCACCACGAACCCGACGAACAGCGCCTTCAGGCCCAAGCGGGCCAAGTCCTTCCGCCGCTCCGGGGCCATCGCCCCGATGCCGCCCAACTGAATGCCGATGCTGGCGAAGTTGGCGAACCCGGTGAGCGCGTACACGGCCAGCTTGTGCGCCCGATCCGAGATGCCGCCGCCCGCCTTCAGCGCCTTCAGGTCCAGGTACGCCACGTGTTCGTTCGCCGCCAGCTTGGTGCCGAGCAACTGCCCGACCGTCTCCGACTCGGCCGGCTCCACGCCCATCAGAAAGGCCACCGGGCTGAACCCCCAGCCGAACAGCTTCCGCAAGCTCAGGTCCGGGTTGAACGCGCCGATGATGGCGTCGAACAGGGCAATAAACGCCAGGAAGCCGATGAGCATCGCGGCCACGTTCAGCGCCAGGAACAGGCCGTCTTTGATGCCCGTGGCGGCGGCGTCGATGGGGTTCACGGCGCCCTTCTCCACCACGATGCTGGCGTCCCCGGCCGTCACCGGGCGGGCCAACTCGGGCACCACCAGCTTGGCCAGGTACAGGCTGCACGGGCAGGCCATGACGCACGTAGACAGGATGCTCACCGGGTCGGCCCCGTAACTGATGTACACGGCCATCATGCCGCCGGAGATGTGCGCCATGCCGCTCGCCATCAGGGTGAACAGCTCGCTCTCGGTCATCCGCGGCACGAACGGCTTGACGATGAGCGGCGCTTCGGTTTGCCCCATGAACACGTTGGCCGCCACGCTCAGCGTCTCGGCCCCGCTCGTGCCCATCAGGTGCATCATGGCTTTGGCGAAGATCTTCACCAGGAATTGCAGCACGCCGAAGTAGTACAGCACGCTGAAGAAGGCGGACACGAAGATGATCGGCGGCAGCGCCTTGAAGGCGAACACGAACTTGTTCGCCCCCACCTGCCGCTCGGCCGCGTTCACCGCCCCCGGCCCGCCGATCACCGCCCCGAACGGGTCGGCGGTCGGCCCGTTCACCTTCGACAGGTCGCCGAACACGAAGTCGGCCCCCTTGTCCGAGCAGTCCACCAGCACCCGTATGCCCGCCCCCACCTTCTCGAACGACCACTGCACCCAGCCGGGCAGCAGCAGGCCCATCGCCAGCCACACCACCGCAATGCCGGCCCAAATGAACGGCAGCCGCGGCGGCTCGTCCGTCTTCTTCAGGTGGAAGCGACGAACCCCGCTGACGGCCGCGAGGGCCACGAAGAAGGCCGTTTGCACCACCACCCAGTACCACTCGGTGGTGGTGACGGCGAGCGCCAGGAACAGTTGCAGGGCGATGCCCCAGCCGATCGTCTTCCAATTCACCGCCCGCAGGTTCTTGCTGAACGCGGCGGCCAGGGCGATGAAGCAGACCACGCCGAACGCCGCCTGCCCCCGCGGGCCGAGCACGCCGTGCGTGGCGTAGGCCAGCCCGCCGAGGACGAGCACGCCGGCGAGGATGGCCGCCCGCCACACGACGGGCGTGGGGGCGAACGTGCGGACGGGTTGCGGCACGTCGGCCGGAACGTCCGACGACGGGGCGGGGGCGGGTGGGGTGAGCATGGGCGGAAGGATACCGCAGTTGAACGCGAAAGGCGAGAGCCAAGAGACCTCACCCCCCGGCCCCCTCTCCCAGGGGAGAGGGGGGACCGAGCCTACCGGACGTACACGAACTCGTTCAGGTTGAACAGCGCCAGGCACACGTCGGCCAGCGCCCGCGACCGCACCGGGTCGGCGTCCTTCGCCAACCCCGGCAGCACGCCGATGTCGTCGCCCTTCGCCTTGCGAGCGGCCAGCAGCTTCGACTGCGTGTCGAGGAACCCGGTCAACTTCTTCACCTCATCGGCGGTGGCGGGTCGGCCGAGCGCCCGCCGGTACGCCGACTCGATCCACTCCTTCTCGGTGCCGCCGGCAGTGATGAGCGACACGGCGAACGCCTTGCTCTGCTCGGCGGCGAGCGGGCCGTTCATCAGGGTCAGGGCCTGCGGGGCGAAGGTGCTGCGTCCGCGGACGGCGCACGAGCCGAGCGTGTCCGGCTGGTCGAACGCTTCGAGCAACGGCTGGCGGACGTTCCGCTTGGCGAACAGGTACAAGCTGCGGCGGGTGTGCTGCTTCGGGTCGGGCGTCACCTTCCACAGGTTCGTCGGCTCGTCTTCGGTGAAGATCAGGTCGTACACCTCGGGTTCGAGCGGCACGCGGACGCTCGGCCCGGACACCTCGCGGTTCAGCGTGCCGGCCGCGGTCAGCATCGCGTCGCGGATGGCCTCGCCGTCCAGCCGCCGCCGGTTCACCCGCCAGAGGAGCGTGTTGTCCGGGTCGGCCTTCGTCGCCTCCACTGACACCGGGCTGTCACTGACACGCTTGTACGCCGCGGACGTGACCATCAGGCGGTGGAGGTGCTTGAGGGTCCACGGCTTTGGTTTTGAAGAACCTACCCCCCCGTCCCCCCTCCCTGGGAGGGAAGGGGGTGCCAGAACCTCCCCCCCCTTCTTTTCAGGAAGGGGGGGGCCGGGGGGGGGGAGGTTGACGGAAGGCGCCATCAATTCGCACGCCAGCCAGTCGAGCAACTCCGGATGCGTCGGCTTCTCCCCGCGGGTGCCGAAGTCGTTCGGCGTGTCGACGATGCCGCGGCCGAAGTGGTGCTGCCACAGGCGATTCACGATCACGCGGGCGGTGAGTGGGTTCTTCGGATCGGTGATCCACTTCGCCAGATCCAGCCGCGACTTCGCGTCCGGTGCGTCGTCCGTCACCACCCCCACGAACCCGGCGGAGATTTCGGACTGCCTCCGCTTCCAGTCGCCCCGCTTCAGCACGTGCGTCGGCGTCGGCTTGTCGGCGGCGGCAATCGCCCAGGCGGTCGGCAGCGGCGGGGGAAGCTTTTCTTCTTCGGCGAACTGCTGGTCTCGCAGCTTCGCCCGCTTCGCCCGCTCCTCCGGCGACAGCGCAGCCAGCACCTCGTCCCACGTCACCTTGATGACCGGCTTGGCCGCGTCCACCAGTTTCTTCTGCTCGGGCGTCCGCTTGTCGGCGGGAGCGTCGAACGCCGCCCGCGTCTCCGCCGGCAGCTTCGCTTTCTTCTCCGCCTCCGCCTTCGCCCGCGCCGGTGCTTCGATGTCCGTAATCTGCTTTTTCAACGGGGCCACCTTCGCCAGCACCGCTGTCGTGCGCTCCTTGAACGCCTTCCGCTCGTCGTCGCTCGCAAACTCCACGTCCTTGTACACCGCCCCGCCGAAGAACGCGGCCAGCCGGAAGTAGTCGCCCTGCGTGATGGGGTCGAACTTGTGGTCGTGGCAGCGGGTGCAGGCCATCGTGAGGCCCAGCACCGCCGACCCGAGGCCGTTCACGATCTCGGTGATCTTCTCCTGCCGCGTCTCTTCCGGGTCCACGTTCCCGCTGACCAGATGCACCGGCCCGCAGCGGTGAAGCCCGGTGGCCACGTGCAACTCGGCCGCCTCCGCCCCGGTTTTGCCCTTCGCCAACAGGTCGCCGGCGATCTGTTCGGTGAGGAACTGCGTGTACGGCTTGTCGGTATTGAACGACTTGATGACGTAGTCGCGGTATCGCCAGGCGTGCGGGCGGTCGCCGTCCATCTCGTACCCGTTGCTCTCGGCGAACCGCACCACGTCGAGCCAGTGCTGCGCCCACCGCTCGCCGAAGTGCGGGCTGGCCAACAGACGGTCCACCACCTTCTCGTAGGCGTCGGCGGCGGTGTCTTTGGTGAAGGCGTCGATGTCGGCGGGCGTGGGCGGCAGGCCGGTCAGGTCGAACGTGACCCGACGGAGCAGCGTGAGCTTGTCGGCTTCGGGGGCGGGCTTCAACTTGACGGCGTCGAGTTTCGCCTGAATGAACGTGTCGATGGGGTTGGTGCCGGCCACCTGCGGGCGCTTCGGCGGGGTGAACGCCCAATGCTTTTTCGCGCCGTCGGGCAACCCCGGCTCGCGGTACGGCCGCTCCTTCTCCTGGGCGAACGCGGCCACCCCGACGAACAGCAGTGCGAACACGGGTCGCATGGGAGTGGCTCCTGAAAGTGGTCTGGTCGGGCGGCGAGGGGGGTGGGTGTATAAGCGGGCGGTGGGGGCAGAACACTTCAGGCGGGGGGTTT
>JANNVG010000766.1:0-10053 GCA_031414395.1 Fimbriiglobus sp. | reverse complement strand
TGTGGTTATACTCGAATTCGGCGGGAACATCCGGGGGTGCGAGAGGCGAAGCCGATGGCGACTGCAGCGGAAGTGTGCCTGCGGTTCGTCCGTAGCCGTCCGGTGAAATGACGCTCTCGGGGTCGGTTACAGTCGGGGTCGCGGTTCGCTGACCGACGGCGGGAGTGCGAATCGGTTAGCCGGATCCGTTTCCGGCTGACCCGGCCGCCGCGCACCGGTACACTCGGCCGAATGCCTGATGTGACTCGCCTGCTTGAAGCCGCTGCGGCCGGTGATCGCCACGCCGCCGCCGCCCTCCTCCCGCTCGTGTACGACGAACTGCGCAAACTCGCCGCCGCGAAGATGGCCGCCGAGAGCCCCGACCACACCCTCGACGGCACCGCCCTCGTCCATGAAGCGTACCTGCGACTGGTCGGCGACCAGCAGTTCCATGGCCGCGGGCACTTCTTCGCAGCGGCCGCCGAAGCGATGCGCCGCATCCTGGTAGACGCCGCCCGCCGCCGGGCCGCTGCGAAACGCGGAGGCGAATCGATCCGGGTTCCGTTTCCCGACGATCTGGCCACCGACAAGTCGGATTCGGACCTGCTCGGGGTGCACGAGGTGGTCGATCAACTGGCGGCCCACGACCCCCGGTCGGCGGAACTCGTGAAACTGCATGTCTTTGCGGGGCTTCCTCTGGAACGGGCGGCCGAGGTTCTGGGCATCTCCCCCCGCGTGGCCTACCGGGACTGGGCGTTCGCTCGGGCGTGGATGTTCCGCCGCCTGGGTGGGATCTAAAAGAATCCCCGAAAAAGCGCGGCAGTGTCCGGACACCGATTGCGCATGACTCAGTAGACCCCCATTCGGAGAGTCCGATGAGCGCAGCCGCTGACGACGTGAAATCGATCTTTGGGCAGGCCCTGGAGCGGCCCGATCCGGTCTCGCGGGCGGCCTACTTGGCGGAGGCCTGCGGGGAGAACGCTTCCCTCCGTGCCGAGGTCGAAGGCCTGCTGGCCGCGATGGAGCGGGCCGGCGACTTCCTCAACCGTGCCCCCAACCCGACGGACGCCACCCAAACGTTTGGCAATCCGGCCGCGACCGGCACGTACCGTCCCGCCCCTACGGCCGAAGAAGCCGAAGGCACGATCATCGCCGGGCGGTACAAGCTGCGGCAGCAGATCGGCGAAGGCGGCATGGGCACGGTCTGGATGGCGGACCAGACCGAGCCGGTCAAGCGCAAGGTGGCGGTCAAGCTGATCCGTGTCGAGCGGGGCCAGTCGAAGACAATTCTGGCCCGGTTCGATGCCGAGCGGCAAGCGATTGCCCTGATGGATCACCCGCATATCGCAAAGCTCCTGGATGCAGGGACCACCGATATCGGGGCACCTTACTTCGTCATGGAACTCGTGAAGGGCGTGCCGCTGACGGAGTATTGCGACACGCACAAACTAAGCATCCCCGAACGGCTGAATCTGTTCCAGCAAATCTGCTCGGCCGTGCAGCACGCCCACCAGAAGGGGATCATCCACCGCGACCTGAAGCCGACGAACATTCTGGTCGAAAGCCACGACGGCAAGCCGGTGCCGAAGGTGATCGACTTCGGGCTCGCCAAGGCGACGACGGGTCTGCAACTGAGCGAGCAGTCGATGTTTACGGCGTTTGGCTCGGTCATGGGCACACCGCTGTACATGGCCCCGGAGCAGGCCACCTTCAACGCCGTGGACGTGGACACCCGGGCCGATGTCTATGCACTGGGGGTGATCCTGTACGAAATGCTCACCGGCACGACGCCCTTGACCAAGGAGACGATGAAGAAGGCCGCGATCGACGAGATGTTGAAGCTGATCCGCGAGCAGGAAGCCCCGACGCCGAGTTCGCGTTTGAGTTCTGCGGATTCGCTCCCCAGTGTCTCGGCGAATCGCCAGACGGAACCACAGAAGCTCGGTCGCTTCGTAAAAGGCGAACTCGACTGGATCGTGCTGAAGGCCCTGAGCAAGGACCGCGACCGGCGGTACGAGACGGCCAACGGTTTTGCCCGGGACATCGAGCGGTTCCTGAATCACGAGCCGGTCAGTGCCGGCCCGCCGAGCGCGCGGTACCGCCTTCAGAAGTTCGTGCGGCGGAACCGCCCGCAGGTAATCGCGGCGAGTCTGGTCCTGTTCGCCCTGCTGGCGGGCATCGCCGGCACGACCATCGGGCTGTTCGAGGCGAAGAAGCAGGAACAGTTCGCCGTTGCGTCAGCCGACAAGGAACGCAAGGCGAAGCAGGAAGCCGAGGACGAGAAGGCGAACGCCTTGAAGGCCGCGGAGGCGGAGAAGGTCGCCAAACTCGACGCCGACGCGAAACGTCAGGAGGCGGAGCGGAACCTCGGCTTCGCCCGCAAGGGGAACAGCATCCTCGGGTCGGTGTTCATTGCGTTGGACCCGCAGGCCCGCTACGCCACCGTCGCCGATTTGCGGAACGCTCTGCGGGACAACCTCGTGCGAGCAGTGAAGGAACTCGACGGTTCGGCCATCGGCGATCCGCTCGCGGTGGCGGACATGCAGTCCACCCTCGGTGTATCGCTTCTCGGTCTGGGTGAGGCGAAGCTGGCGATCGGCGTGCTCAAGAAAGCCCTTGCCACGCGGACCGCTTTACTCGGCCCCGAAAACCCCGACACCCTCAGGGCCACGAGCAATCTGGCGGGCGGCTACCTGACCGCCGGCCAACCGGACCAGGCGGTGCTGCTGCTCGAACCGATCGTCCCGCTGATGAAAGTCAAGTTCGGCCCCGATGACCGAATCACCCTGCGCGGGATGAACATGCTGGCAAATGGATACCAGTACACAGGGCGATCGGACAAGGCCGTTCCGCTCCTCGAAGAGACGCTCGCGCTCACGCGGGCGCGATACGGCCCCAACGACCCCGACACTTTGCTCGGGATGAACAACCTGGCCACGGGGTACGACATCTCCGGGCGGTCGAACGAGGCCATCCCGCTGTGGGTGAAAACGCTCGAACTCATGAAGGCCAAACTCGTGCCGGATCACCCTCACACCCTCCGCACCATGAACAATTTGGCGGCGGGCTATCACTACGCCAAACGGCCCGACAAGGCCATCCCGCTCTGGGAGGAACTGCTCGAACGCTCGAAGTTCAAGCTGGGCCTCGATCACCCCGACACAATCGAGTGGATCCATAACTTAGCGTCCGGTCACTTCGACGCCGGCCAGCCGGACAAGGCGTTGCCACTGTTCGAGCAGGCTTACAAGCTGCGAAAGACGAAGCTGGGGGTCGACGACCGTGACACCCTCCACAGCATGGCGGGGTTAGCCGAGACCTATGTCGTCGTCGGCCAACTGGATAAGGGCCTGACACTGTACGAAGAGGTACTCCCCCTCCGGAAGGCGAAGCTGGGGGCCGACGACCCCGACACGCTCGCCACGATGTGGAAACTGGCCATCCACTACCACACCACCAGCCAACCGGAGAAGGCGTTGCCGCACTTCGAAGGGGTGTACAAATCGCGGAAGGCGAAGCTGGGGGCTGATGCCCCCGACACCCTCGACTCCATGAGGGACCTGGGGGCCTGCTACTGGACTCTCAGGCGACTGGACAAGTCCGTCCCACTGTTCGAGGAGTTGCTCTCGATCCACCAAAAGAAGTCCGGCCGCAACGACCCGGACACCCAGCGGACGCTCGCCAACCTGGGGGTGAACTACAAGGACGCCGGGCGGGTGGCCGAAGCGATCCCGTTGCTTGAGGAAGCGTACCAAGCGTCGAAGAAGCTCCCCGCCCTCCGCTTCGTCGGCACGCAGTTACTCGACGCCTACGCCAAGGCAGGCAAGCCCGCCGAGGCCCACAAGTTGATCGACGAGTTGCTCGCCGACGCCCGCAAGTCGCTGCCCAAGGACAGCCCGCAACTCGCCCAGCTGTTGGCCCCGTTCGGCCTGACGCTGCTGGAGATGAAGGGATTTGCCGAAGCCGAACCGTTGCTCCGCGAGTGCCTGGTCATCCGTGAGAAGTCACAGCCCGATGTCTGGTCCACGTTCAACACGCAATCCATGCTCGGCGGGGCGCTCCTGGGCCAGAAGAAGTACGCCGACGCCGAACCGCTGCTGGTCAAGGGCTACGAGGGGCTGAAGGCCCGCGAGAAGGCCATCCCGCCGCAGGCCGACACCCGCATCCCCCAGGCGCTCGACCGGCTGGTCGAACTCTACACCGCCACCGACAAGCCGGACGAGGCGAAGAAGTACAAGGAACTACGGGCCAAGTACCCGACGCCGAAGGAAGTCGCTCCGATGCCGAAGGAGAAGAAGTAAACGGCGTAGAGCGGCATCGGTCGCGGGGATGACAAGGCATGAACTCTATCGGGCGTGACAGCCGGACCATGCATCGGGCAGAAGGTCGCCCATGTCAGCGCCGGCGGCTCGGCCGGCAAGCTGATCGAGTACGCCGCGGAGGTACGACCACGGGTTGAGTTGATGCCGCGTCGCGGTGGCGCACACGCTCAGCAGCACGGACGCGGTCTTCAGTCCGCCATCGCCACCCACGTGCAGCCAGTTGGCGCGACCAAGTGCCAGCGGACGGATGGCGCGTTCGGCCGCCCCGTTGTCGATGGCGAACCGCGCGTCGTCGAGGTATCGAACCAAACTCGCCCACTGGTTCCGGGCGTACCCGACGGCCTGCCCGAACAGGCTCTTCGGCGTGGCGAAGCGGTGCTGGACTTCGAGCCAATCGGCGAACGCGGCGAGGATCGGCCCGGCCCGCGTCCGCCGCACCCGCACCACGTCGGCGTCGGTGAACGTCTCGCCCGGCTTCTCACGTTCCAACTTGATGTCACGCTCGACGGCGTACAGGGTGCGGACGAACGCCAGCGCCTCGACCGCCCGCGGGTCCGTCGGCTCGGCCTCCACGAAGTACCGCCGGGCGTGCATCCAGCACCCGAGATGTCGCACGTCGTTGTGGACCCCGTTGTACCCGTCGTAGGCGTCGGCGTGCACGAACCCGCGGTACCCGGCGAGGAACCGCTGCGGGAACTCCTGGCGGCGGCCGGCGGTCAGGTCGAACAGGGTGTACGGGTTGGCGGCATCGCCCAGATAGACCCACGCGTAGGCGGTGCGTCGCGGCCGCAGCAGCACCAGCGGCGTGTCGTCGGCGTGGATCGCGAACGACTGGAGCAGGCGTTGACGCATCAGCTCGTAGAGCGGCGTCAGCAATTCGCCGCACTTCCGCAGGTGATCGCAGAGCGTCGAACGTCGCACGTCCCACCCGTATCGGGCGAGGATCGCCTCCTGGCGGTGCAGCGGCAGGTGGTCGACCACCTTCGACACGATGACGTGGGCCAGCAGGCCGCTGCCGATGCCGCTCTTCGGGATCGGCTCCGGCGGCAGGACCGCCCGAGCGATCCGCGGGTCGTGGCCCTGCGACTCACAACCTCGGCAAGCATAGGTCGGGCGGACCAATTCCCGGACGAACAGGGCCATCGGCTGGTAGTCGAGGCGCTCGCTGACGATCTGCCCGATGCGGATCTTGGCTGCCCCGCAGCACGCGCACGCCTTCTCGGCGTCGCTCAGGTCGATCACTTCCGGGCGACGCGGCTGGTCCGCCGGCTTGCGCCGCCGACCGTGGCCCTTCCGCTTCTTCGGGGCAGAGACTTCGGCGGGTGGTGGCTCGACCGGCGGGGGCGGCTCCGCTTCCGGCGGGTCGATCCCGTCGAACAGGGTCGGCCCCTCGACCCGCTCGCCGCCGCGGCCGAACGTCATTTTGACGAGGCGGTGGATGTGCGCCTGCTGGGCCTCGACCTGTTTGCGGAGGTCGGCCACGACGCCGCGGAGTTCGGCGATGACGGCGCCGGCGTGGGCCAACTGCCGGCGGAGGTCGTCGATGTCGGCGGTCGGCGGCATGCCGGATGGAACACCGCCGAGTGGTCGCGGTAGCGCGGCTCACGCCGGAGATTTGTATCGGCGGCGTTCGCGGGCCTTGGCCGGATCGAGGCCGCCGAGGATCATCGCCAGTTGCGTCGGGGTCACGGGCACGCTGGCGTCGGTGGCGGCGGGGAAGGCGAACGTCCCCTTCTCCAGTCGCCTCAGATACAGGGCGAAGCCGTCCCCCATCCAGGCCAGGATTTTGAGCTTGTCGGCACGGCGCGTCTTGAAAACGAACAGGTCGCCGGAGAGTGGATCGCCCTTCAGGACGGACCGCACCACGCCGGCGAGGGAGTCGATCCCCTTGCGGCCGTCCACCGGTTCGACGGCGACCAGGATGCGACCGCCGGGCAGCAGGGTCAGCATGACGCCGCCCCCACCGCCGCGACAAGGCGAGTGACGGCCTCGGGAGCAGCACTTAACGGCAGCCGCACCACGATCCCGGAGCGGAGCACCACCTCGGCCATCGGCTCGTGGATGATCTGAAGGGGCACGAACGCCGGCGACGGGGTTGGGATTGGAGTCGGGGGCGAGACAACTGGATCGGCGGCCAGGATCTGCCGCCAGCGGTCGAAGTTCGACCGTGTAATCTGCCGGGCACGGCAGAAGGCGTTGACCGTCTGCCCCGACCTTTTCCATGCATCGACCAAGGCCCGCCAGGCGCGGACCTTCTCGGGACGGTGTGCGGACATGCCGGAGTTCTCCCTCGGGAAAACTCACAGACTACCCGACCACGCCAGGCGTCATTTCACCGGACGGGTACACCGCACCGCACTGATGGCCCGGCGGACGGCCGCCCGCCGCACGGCCCACGAGCGGCAGGCCGCGGTCTCGGCCGGGGCCGGAACCGCCGACCCGTCGCCCGACGTGCGACCCATGCTGGATCAGGAGCTGAGCCGCCTGCCCGACCGTTACCGGGCGGTGCTGGTGGTGTGCGACCTGGAAGGGCGGACGCGAACGGAAGCGGCCCGCCTACTCGGGGTGCCCGAGGGGACGGTCGCCGGGCGGCTGGCACGGGCGCGGGAGTTGTTGGCGAAGCGGCTCACCCGGCGGGGCGTCACCCTGGCGGCGGGGGCGTTGGCGGTGTCTGGTGTGCCGGAAACGGTGGCGGCGTCCGCGATCACGTCGGCGAGTTCCACGGCGGAGGTGTCGGCCGAGGTCGCCGCACTCACAACCCAGGTGCTAGGAGCCATGACGATGAACAAACTGAAGGCGGTCGCGGCGGCGGTGGCGGGCGTTCTGGCCGTCACGACGCTCGCCGTCGGGCTGGCGGGCGGCAAGCCGCCGGCCCAGGAGCGAGCGAAGGCGGCCGACGACGCGGCGGCGGGGTTGGTCGGCACGTGGACCGTGAAGTTCGAGAACGGGGTGAGCGAGTGGTGCCGCGTGGACAAGGACCGCACGGTGAAGGTCGTGGACACGCAGCGCCGGGCACCCGGCAAGGCGGAGGTGCGGGACGGGTCGGTGGTCATCGTGTACGCCGACGACCGGCTGGAGCGGTGGACCCCGACGGACGAGCGGGCGGTGGTCGAACACTGGTTTCCGGCGTCCGCCTACCCGACGCAGAAGCCGGCCAAGGGCATCGCCGAGCGGACGACCGCGGACGAGTTCCCGCCGCACGTCGTGGAGAAGCCCGACATGAAGGGGCGGATGGTGTCCGGGCTGCCGTGGAAGATGGAGCGCGAGCCGACCGAGGAGGCGATCCGAGTCGCCACCAAGACGTTCGTCTCGAAGATGCACACCTACCCCGACTACCGCTTCCGCGAGTTCTTCGACCCGCGGTATCTCAAGAAGCACGGGCTGACCGACAAGGACATCGCGTTCGAGTTCGTCGGCGAATACCGGGGCATCCACAACTACTTCGTGGCCGACGACAACCGCACCATCGTGTGTACCTTGGAGAGGACGGTGGACGGGAAAGTGGTGCGGGAGATCTTCCTCCTCCGCTGGGTGGTCCACGACGGCTGCCTGTACGTGTCGCCGGAGAAAGCCCCCGACGCCAAGACCGGCATCTTCACCCCGTGGATCCTGCGGGCGAAGCCGTGACGGCGCAGTTCGGGTTGACGTGGGTGGAGGACGAACTGCCGCACCACCGGGAGCGGCAAAGAGGTGAAGGTGGACGGGCGACGGATGCCGTATCACGAGGGCAAACTGATCGACCCGGCGGACGTGTTCGAGGGGGCGAAGTTCGCCGACAGCGACGGGTTGAAGACGCTGCTGCTGAAGGACAAGGACCGCATCGCGCGTGCGCTGGCGACGAAGCTGGTGACGTATGCGACGGGGGCGGCACCGAGTGCCATCGACAAGCCGACCGTGGACGAAAGCGTCACGCGGAGCCGGGAGAAGGATTACGGTCTGCGGACGATGGTGCAGGAAGTGGTGCGGAGCGAGCTGTTCCGCTTGATGTAATCAACCTCTTCGCCGCGTGCACTGCGAGCGCCAACGGCGGTTGGTGCTCGAAGTGCTCGCGGCGAAGAACAGAGGCCACCCCCATGAAACCCACCCGCCGCACGTTCCTCCGCGCTGCCGGGGTGTCGCTCGCCCTGCCGGCGCTGGCGTCGTCCGCCGACCCGAAGAAGAACCAAGTGCCGCGGCGGATGGTGTGCATCAACACCCCCTTCGGCCTGCACCCGGCGGCGTTCTTCCCCACCACGGCCGGCACTTGGCGTTCGACAAGAACCCGCCCCCGCTGTGCAACCTGTTCGTGTCGATGTTGCAGCGGTTGGGTATCGAAGCCGACAAGTTCGCCAGCGGCACCGGCACGCTGACGGGGCTGGAAACGTTGGGGTGACTCGTGAACCTCGTCGCATCAAGAGACGGCTACCATGACAACACAATTTGACGATTTCGCCGCCCGGCGCACGGGTGATGGCTGGTCGATGGCCACGGTGCCCGAAGGTGGCAGTGCCCGAATTCACCTCTTGGACGAACAAGGGGAACGGTTGCGCTCATTCGACCTCGCATCGGCATTGCCCGGTTATTCCCGTTTCGCACACTGGACCTCCGCAGGGATGTCGTGGTCTCAAAACAGCCTCGCCTACTTCACCGTCGGTCAACGACACTTCGTGGTGCGGGCGTGGTGGGGCGACCGACTCGTGGTCGCGCTCGACCGAATGCAGGCGGTCAATCCGTCGGACTTGGCCGATGAATTGCGGCAAACCGAATCCCAGATCGTGATGGCGGGCCTGCGAGACCTGGTCACTCGGACCGCGGGCGGTGAGACGCCAGAGTGCAACTCCGCGTCATCGGACGTGGTCGATTGCAGCATCTGCACGCTCGTGCATTTCCCAGGGGTGCTCGGGCTGGTCGAGGCGGTGCCACTGCTCCGAGCGTTGGAGGGGTGGTCGGGCCACGCGAGCGAGTGTTGGGGGGCGTTCCGTTACCAGACCCCGTACACGCGGCGACTCACTCAGAATTCACTCCGGCGTTTGGGTGAGCGGCCACGGGGATACCCGGCATTGACGTTCACGGACTCCGAGACGCGGCTCCCGCTCCGCCAATCCCAACCGGGGCCGATCGACGGACCGACCCGACACACCAACCTCGCACACATCCAGAGGGGAACTTCGCTCAGTGAGGTGTACCAACGGCTCGGTGCGCCCGACGACATCGACGGGCACTTCTGGGGGTACGACGTGGATGCGGACCCGCCGTACACGGTACTGGTGTGGCTGGCGAAGGATGAGTCGGTCGAGCGGATGGTGCGGTACTACCCGCCGTTCTGGACCGGCCCCGACCTCTTCCCGTCCGACGATCACTCGTTGCTCGATTCAGACGGGACGGTGGCCGCGTATCACGACGAGCTCGACGACGGCACGTTCACCGGCACTCGGGTCGAACTGGACCTGTTGCACGAACTCGATGCCACGAACCGCTACCCGTTATCCCCACTGGCCAAGGCGGTACTCGCCGGCCAACTCGACGCCATTCCCCCACTCAGCGACGCGATGGAGGAAGCCGGCGACCCGCGAGCGATTCAGGTTCGGGCCTGGGTGAAGTGGTAAGGCATCAGCGGGCGGGAGATCGCCCCGCCGCCGGTCGTAGTCGGTCGACCGCCTGATGTCGGGGAACGCGGTGTTGGCGTTCACGGGTCAGGGGGTCGCGGCTCCCAAGTGCCGCGGTCGCGGGGACTCCCACGGGGGTGGCCCCCCACCATAGGCGTTAGACCCAC
>JANNVG010000765.1:0-5070 GCA_031414395.1 Fimbriiglobus sp. | reverse complement strand
CACCGCCGCCTTCCAAGCCGCACTCGGCCCGGCGCGCGGCGACGACATCCGCAGCCTCGCGATCATCGACCCGGCCGACACGCCGACGGAGACATGGGAACCGCTGTGGACGCAGTTCGACGCGAAGGGCTGGGCGGCACTCGCCGGCGACTCGGTCCGCGAGTTCAACACGCTCACCGGGGTGAAGACGCACTTCCTCACGCTGAAGGCGGCGGACGGCAAGTTCACCCTGCAGAGCCGCCAGCACGACGGCAGCACCGGGCTGGCCACCCCGCTCGTGCGCACCCGCACGATCACCGACGCCGACACCCTCAGCCGCACCGCCGGCCTCATGCTGGCCGCCGACTTCGGCGTGGTCGGTACGGTCGAACTCCTCCCGGAAGACAAAGACAACTGCCTGCTCCGCGTCCGCGGGGGCGAGCTGCCCGGCGCCACCCGCTGGGTGAAGGTGGGCGACGTGTTTCAGTTCGTGGTGGTGAACGACATGCCCCGCCCGGCGGCGAAGGACGAGACGCCGAAGGCGGTCAAACCCGGTCAGGTGATTCAAGCGCCGACCGCCCGCAAGGCGTACCCGCAGGCGTACACCCTGCTGCGGGTGACGGACGTGCCGCAACCCGGTGTCGCCCGGTGCGAGATCTTCAGCCGGTACGAGACGCCGTTCGTCCGCGGGCGGTACGTGGTCGGCTACCGGGCGATGAAGGTGAGCACCCGCGACGGCCGCGTGAGCGTGCGGGTGGAGGACGACAAGGGCAAGCCGCCCCCGCCGGCCGCCCCGCTGCAAGTGTGGGCGACCGAGTTCGGCCCGAAGGTGAAGCCGAACGACCGCGACCTGCTCGACCGCCGCGGCGACCTGTTCACCTCGCCCAAGGCGCTCCGCGGGCTGGCCGTCGTCACGGTGAAATTGGGGTCGGGCAAGCACGAGTACTACCCGCTGCCGGTGTACGACCACGGCGAGCCGGCCCGGCTGACGTTCGGGTTCGACGAGACGGCCGTGCGGAAGGCGCGGTTCGAGGACACCGCCTTCCGCTTCTACAACCGCGCGCTCGACTCGCGGCTGATGCGGGAGGAACTGACCAAGGCGCTACGGGCGCTGCACCAGAAGGACGAGTACAAGCAGGCGCTGGTGCGGGCGAAGGCCGGGCTGAAACTGTTGCAAGAGGAGGACGAGCGGCTGACGACGGAGCTGGCCGAGTTGCGGAAGAACCCGGACGCCACCGACGCGGGCGCGGCCGGCACCCTGGCGACCGCCGAGCGACTGCTGTCCGCCCTGCGGTCGGCCAACCCCGTGCTGGAAGACAGCATCCGGGATTACGAGGGGTCGGTGGCGAGGGCGGAAGACCCGGCCACCTACGAGCGGAAGTTCCGGGCGAACGAGATCCAACGCGACATCACGTTCCACGAGCGGCGGGGCGAAATCCCGCAGGCGCTCGACAAGTACGACGAGCTCATCGCCCTCACCAACCTGGACGAGGCCCGCGAGCGGAAGAAGAAGCTGGAGGCGGACGCGAAGCCGAAGACGGACGAGCAGGCCGGGCTGCGGAACTACCTGACGGAGACGTGGGCGAAGCTGACCACCCGTGAGGAGTTCGACGCCGCCCTGCCGACGCTGCGGCAGAAGGTGGAGGCGCTGGCCAAGCTGGACGACAAGTACGGCATCCGGCTGGCCGTCACGCACGTCGAAGGGGCCTACGTGCGGCTGGGCGACCTGCTCACCGGCCTCGACGCCGACTTCACCGAAGACAAGGAGAAGCTGCTGGCGGTGAGGAAGACGATGGACGTGCTGAAGGGGGTGGAGGACCTCGCCCGGAGTGAGCAGAAGCGGTTGGAGAAGTAGTATGTGTTCGCCGCGACCAACGGGAGCGGGCCGGCCCGCGCCCGTTGGTCGCGGCGAAGAGTTGTTTCCCCGAGGTCGTTCATGCCCACCCGCGCCGCCCTGTTCGACTTCGACGGCACCCTGGCCGACAGCTTCGCCGCCATCACCGCCAGCACCAACCCCGTCCGCGTGTCGTTCGGCTTCCCCGAACTGACCGAGGCCGCGGTGCGCGGCTACGTCGGGCACGGGCTGGACCACCTGATGCACGACCTGTGCCCCGGCTGCGACACCGCCGAGGCCGTCCGCCGCTACCGCGAGCACCACCCGTCCGTCATGGCGGCGGGCACCCGGCTGTTCCCCGGCGTGGCGGAAACATTGATCGCGCTGCACGCCCGCGGCATCAAGCTGGCCGTGTGCAGCAACAAGGCGGTGGCGTTCACCCGCTCGCTGATCGACTCGCTCGGGCTGGGCGACCTGATGACGACCGTGCTGGGGCCGGAGGACGCCGACGGGAAGCCGAAGCCCGACCCGACGATGCTGCTGGTGGCGTGCGAGCGACTGGGAGTGAGTGCGGGTGACGCGGTGTACGTGGGCGACATGAGCGTGGACGTGCTGGCGGGGCGTGCGGCCGGCATCCCGGTGTGGCTGGTGAACGTCGGGCAGGCCGGCACCGACGACCCGACGGCCCTCGGCCCGGCGAAAGTGCTGGGCGACTTCCGCGAACTGGTGGGGCTGGTGGGCTGAGGTCTCCTCCGCTCACTCCGCCGGGGTCGCCTTGCGATACCTGTACCCCGTGTCCACCTGCTCGAACCCGAGCGCCCGGCAGATGCCGATGCCGGCCGGGTCGTCGCCCCACACTTGCAGTTCCACCACCGAGTAGAACTGCTCTTGCAGCACCTTCAGCACGCTCGCCAGCAGGAACTTGGCCAGCCCCTGCCGCCGCAGGTGGGCGCGGATCTCCACGTCGAAGATGCCGGTGGCCGGCTTGTTCCACCCGGCGCTGAACCCGTCCAGGTCCCAGTTCACCAGCCGCCCGGCCGGGCTGCCGGTCATCTTGTCCGTCACCCGGAACTCCGTCGGCTCCAGCGTGCCCCACTGGCACTCCTCCCACCAGCTCTGACTCACCGTCGGCCGCACCATCTGGATGTCGTACCGCCGCCGCAACCCCACGAACCGCCCGTCGGCCACCTCCACCGGCGTTTCCAGGTCGCGTTGGAACACGACGTGCTCTTCCCCCCGCTCGTACCCGACGGCCGTCAGGAACGGCTCGGCCGACGCCTCCGTGGCCAGCACGCCGGGCGAGTTCGCCCCGCCGTACAGCCCGAACAGGTACGGGTTGTACGGCCGCTGCGAGCCGACCACGATCACGTCCGCCCCGCGCCCCGTCAGGTACTCTTCCGCCCGCCGCAGCAGCTCCCGCCCGACGCCCCGCCGCCGGTGGCTGGGCCGCACCACCACCGCGCACACCACCCCGCCGGAGTCTTGCCCCGCGCGGTCGTCTCGCGGGCCGAACCCGCTGAGCGAGAAGCCGACGGGCTTGTGGTCTTGTTCCGGGTCGGTGGCCACGATCAGGGCGGCCGGGTCGAAGTACGGTTTGCAGAACAGCCAGCGGTCGAACGGCGACGGCGACCGCAACGGGAACGCCCCGCGGCTGCCCGCCATCGCCTCGTTCCACACCTCCATCAGGGCGGGCGGGTCGGTGTTGCGGAACGGGCGGTAGTGCATGACGGGCGGGCCGGGCGAAAAGGAGTGTGCCTAATATAACCCGGTCGCGGTGGGCGGCACAGTCCTTCCGCCGCCCCCGCCCTGGAACCGGGAACGCAGTGACCGGGTGGGTGTCGTGGTCACCCCACTCACTGCGTTCGGGGTTCCAATGTACTCCGTGGAACCGGGAACGCAGTGACCGGGTGGGTGTCGTGGTCACCCCACTCACTCCGTTCGGGGTTCCAACGATTCGAGGTGCCGACGTGCTCCGCTCCGCTTCGCTTCTCGTTCTCCTCCTCGCCTTCCCGGCGTTCGCCGCCGACTGGCCGCAGTTCCTCGGCCCCACCCGCGACGGGCAGTCGGCCGAAACCAAGCTGAACTGGGACTGGGCGAAGACCCCACCGGCGACGGCGTGGACGGCCGACGTGGGCGCCGGACACGCCGGGCCGGTGGTGGCGAACGGCGTGGTGTACGTGTGGCACCGGGTGGGCGACGACGACACCCTGACCGCGCTCGCGGCCGACACCGGCAAGCCGAAGTGGAAGTACGCGGCGACGGTCGGCGGGCGGGATGGCCCGCAGGTGGCCCCGCTGGTGGCGGGCGATCTGGTGTTCGCGCTCGGGTTCGGCGGCAAGCTGCACGCGGTGTCGGTGAAGGCGGGCGAGAAGGTGTGGGTGAAGGACTTGATGAAGGAGTATTCGCCACCCGAAGGGTACTTCGGCGTGGGGGCCGGGCTGCTGGTCGCCGACGGTAAGGTGATCGTGAACGTCGGGGCGAAGGGGGCGGGCGTGGTGGCGTTCGACACCAAGACGGGCAAGGAGGTATGGAGGGCGACCGACGACCCGCCGGGGTACAGCACGCCGGCACTCGCCGACATCGGCGGCACGCCGCACGCGGTGGTGTTCACCCGCACCGGCCTCGTGGTGCTGAACGCGGCGGATGGCAAGGTGAAGTACACGCAGAAGCACCGCTCGCGGATCGACGCGAGCGTGAACGCGGCCACCCCGCTGGTGAGCGACGGGCACGTGTTCGCCACCGCCAGCTACGAGACCGGCGCGGCCCTGTGGTCGATGGGCAAGGGCGAGTTGACCGAGGTGTGGGCGAACGACACCAGCCTGAGTTGCCAGTACGACACGCCGGTGAAAGTGGGCGACCACCTGTTCGGCATCCACGGCCGACAGGACAGCGGCGCCGCCGCGCTGGTGTGCGTGGAATGGAAGACGGGGGCCGTGAAGTGGGAGCGGAAGAAGTTCGGCGTGGCGCACCTGATCGCGGTGGACGGCGGTCTGCTGGCGTTGAATGAAGGTGGCGAGCTGGTGCGGGTGGCGGCCGACGCGAAGGAGTACAAGGAAGTCGGTCGGGCGAAGGTGCTGACCGGCCTGACCCGCCCCGCTCCCGCCCTGGCCGACGGCCGGTTGTTCCTGCGGAACGACGGCAAGCTGGCCTGCGTGCCGCTGAAGTGATACCAAATTGCATCGATGTCTTGTTGTCGCCGGGCTCAGTGAGGCCGGGGGCAGGAAAAGTTGTGGTAGGGGGGGTGGAGGGGCCCGGAT
>JANNVG010000764.1:0-2403 GCA_031414395.1 Fimbriiglobus sp. | reverse complement strand
TCGGCG
The DNA here is from genome assembly GCA_031414395.1 of Fimbriiglobus sp. Lineage (GTDB taxonomy): Bacteria > Planctomycetota > Planctomycetia > Gemmatales > Gemmataceae > JALHQU01. The sequence continues at coordinate 2,397 of JANNVG010000764.1, read as the reverse complement.
CGAGCGAAGCGCCCGCTGGACCCACCCTACGAAGAGCGCTCGGCGAGCGCGTGACTACACCACTTCCAGATACCACTGCTGGCCGAACCGCGGGCCGGCGTCGGTGCGGTCGTAGGTCGGCGCGGTCCAACCCATGACCACGTCTCGCCACACCCGCCGGCCGTCGAGCACCCCGTTGTGCAACCCGAAGATGACGGGGTACGGCAGCCGCGCGTCCGGGTCTTGCAGCAGGTGGGCGACCACGGGCACGGCGGCCAGGCGGCGGGGCGGGTTCGGCCCGTCGCGGTCGAGCAGCCCGACGAACACGCGGCCCAGGCGAACGGCGGACCGCGCGCCGCCGATGACGGCACGCGGTTGCGGGACGCCCGCCGGCGGGTCGAGAAATTCGATCAGGCCTAGGCGGTCGAGCCGTTGCCAGAGGTCGTACTGGATGACGGACACCCACGCCCCGGTGTCGATGAAGGCGAGTGCCCGGAGCCGCTGATCGTCGCGGAAGTCGGCCGGATCGGGGCCGAACACGGCTGTCGTCATCAGCCGCAGGACGGGCACCTCGAAGGTCTCGCCGGGACGCTCAGGGCGGGTGTAAATGGTCTTCCACCCGTCCGCGATTTCGACGTGACGAACCCGCAATCGGACACGGGGCATGGATCGACTCCGAAGTTATTCGATGCCGCCCACGGGGTAGACCATCAGCCGTTCTGGGTGGATGCCGAGTTCGGCCGCCTTCCGCTCCGCATCCTCAAGTGCGGTGCCGTATCGCCAGTGGTGCGCCAGGATGGTGTGGTTGGCGGACACCACATACTCCCCGATGTACGGCCGCAACCGACCGGCGTTGTACTCCGCGTCCAGCCAGTCCAGTTCGCGGAGACTGGCGAGCGCCTCCGGGCTGAACGGCGGCAGGCCGTCCTCGGCCAGCTCGACGTGCGGCAGTTCGACCGACGGCACGCCGTTCGTGCCGGGGGCGTGCGTGATCGGCTGAGACATGGCGTAGCCCTCGGGTGTCGGACCCATTCTACCCCCGCTCGGCGAGCGGCTTCGGATGTCCGCTCGCGGAGCGAGCAGACCACCTACCCCCGCTCGCCGAGCGGCTTCACACTGCGGGCCGGCTCGCCCGTGTACAGCGACCGCGGGCGGATCAGGCGGTTGTGGTCCGTCTGCTCGATGACGTGCGCCGCCCACCCGGTGATGCGGCTCATGGCGAACATGGGCGTGTACAGCGGGATCTCCAGCCCCATCGCGTGGTACAGCCGGCCGGCCGGCCAGTCCAAATTGGGGAACATGTTCTTCTTCTCGGCCATCACCCGCTCGATGGTGTCGGCCGTCGTCTCCCACTTCTGAAGTTCGGGCGTGACCGCCGCGGCCTTCGCGTACCCCTTCAGGATGCCCGCCCGCACGTCGCCGGCCTTGTACACGCGGTGCCCGAACCCCATGATCCGCTCCTTGCGGGCGAGGGCGTCGAGCGTCCACTGCTCGGCCGTGTCCGGCCCGCCGGCGGAGCGCACCACGTCCATCACCTTCTCGTTCGCCCCGCCGTGCAGCGGCCCCTTCAGCGCGCCGATCGCCCCGACGATGCCGCTGTGTAGGTCCGACATGGTGGACACGATCACGCGGGCCGTGAACGTGCTGGCGTTGAACTCGTGCTCGGCGTACAGGATGAGCGACACGTCCAGCGCCCGCACTTCCTCCGGCGTCGGTTCGGTGCCTTTGAGCATGTAAAGGAAGTTCGCCGAGTGCCCGAGTTCGGGCTTCGCCATCACCGGCTGAAGGTTCTTGCTCACGCGATACTGATCGGCCACCATCACCGGCATCTGGCCGAGCAGCCGCTCGGCCTTCCGCACGTTCGCCTCGTGGCTGTTGTCGGCGGCGTCCGGGTCGAACAGGGCGACCATGCTCACGGCCGTGCGGAGGGCGTCGAGCGGGTACGCCCAGAGGGGCGTGTGCGGGTAGAGTTGCTTCACCGGCTCGGGGATGCGGCGGGCGGTGGTCACACGCGCCTGGAACGCGGCCAGTTCCTTGGCGGTGGGCAAATCGCCGTGCAGCAGCAGGTGGGCCACCTCGTCGAACGTGGCCTTCTCGCACAGCTCGCCGACCGGGTAGCCGCGGTACCGCAGGCCGTCGTCGATGCACGAGACGGCCGTCTCCCCGCCGACGACCCCTTCGAGACCGGGCGAATAGGCGGCGGGCGACGGCGACGCGGCGGACATGGCAGGCTCCGTAAAGACGTAGACGGCAGACAGTGTACCGAATCCGGTGGGAGACTGTCCGCGACCACCCGACTTGCGACGGAATCCGCCAACCGTCACCGTGATCGTGCCGCGGGTGAAGTGACAGACGATTGGGAAGGAATGCGACGAGGCCAAACGCAGCCGCGGAGCGGCGACCGATGTTAGCCAGGGG
>JANNVG010000763.1:0-2931 GCA_031414395.1 Fimbriiglobus sp. | reverse complement strand
CCCCGCCCCCCCCCCCCCCCCCCCCCCCCCCCCCCCCCCCCCCCCCCCCCCCCCCCCCCCCCCCCCTGGCCTCGCCTCATTAGCGTGCCCGGATCGCCGGCCGCTGTTCCAACCGCGCCCTCAACTCGTCCGACACGCCGTTCGCCGCCACGTCCGCCAGCCCCAGGTTCGGCATCACACCCGCATCGGCGAGCGGGGTGAGCGCGTCACCGCCCTGGTTGGCGTACAGGTTCAACTCGATCAGCCGTTGCAGGTGCGGCGAGTGCAACAGTGCTTCCACCCCCCGCGGACCGATCCGACACGCCGACAGGTTCAACCGCGTCAGGTTGGCGAGCGACGCGTTCTCCGCCAGCGCGATTGCCCCCGCATCGCCCAGGGGAGTTCCCATCAGGTTCAGGTGCTTCAGGTTCGGGGCGACGATGTGCCGCATGAGGACGAACCCGCCGGTTTGTCCGAGTGGGCATCCGGGGGCGTCGAAAGTCGTGAGCGAAGCCCAGCACACCGACGCCACGACCTCCTTCTGAGACAGCAAGCCGTCGCCGGTACACTTCACCCACAATTGCCGCAATCGCTCCAGGTGCGGAGAGCGGAAGAGTTGACCGACCTTCGCCACGGGGGCGTGGAGATCGACGACTCGGAGATGTTCCACCCACGGCAGGGCGAACAGGTGTTCCACTTCACCACTGCTTTGGTAGCCGACCAGTCGCAACACCGTGAGCGGTCGATTCCGTGTGCGGAGGAGAGTGAGGGTGTGAACCCTGTCGTCGTCTGCCGGGGGGCGCTCCGACCTCGCCCCGCCGACGCGACTACCGGGGCGGGACGATTGTGGTGGCTCGTTCAGCCGGGTGGACAGGGCAGCGAGACGTGGGAGGGCGTCCGCCCGGCCGAACACGTCGGTGTCGTCGGCGGTCAACCGCTCGATGTTGAGCGTGTGCAGGTTTGGCAGACCATCGCGGAACAGGCTCAGCCCGCTCTGGATGCGGAGCGTTTGCACTGAACCCGACCAACTGCACTCCCCCGCGAGTTGCCGCCGTGAAAGGTTCGGGAGGGCGACCGTCCGGAGGTTTCGCAGGGCGTCCGATGTGGCGAGCGGGCCGATGCCTTCCGACGAACCGTAGGCATCGACCACCATCCGGAGCAGGTTGGGCAGTTCTCCGGCAACGATGGCCGCGACTCCCCGTGACGGCCGCTCCGGGGCGGTTACCAGGGTGAACTCGACCGACGTGAGCGTGTTGCGATAGGCACCGAGGAGCAAGTCGAGGGACTGTCCTGACAACTGGCCGAGTTGCAACCCGCCGATGGGCACCCCGGCCGAACAGCGTTCCAACTGCGAGACGACATCGTGAGGAGCCGCGTAACCGAACCGCAGTCGCTCGGCGAACCCGCGGTGTTCCGGCTCCCACCCGATACCGGGCGGGAGGGCAGGGCGGTCGGCATCCAGTTCCCGCCACAGGATCGCCTTCAACTCAAGTTCGCGTTCGAGCAGATCGACGTAATCGGCGTCGGCGGGGGAGGCGTTCGCCAGCCGGCACTGCACGCGAATGAACTCGGCCCGCTCGGTGCGGCCGTTCTCCTCCAGCCAGTCGGCGTACACCAACCGCGGCAGGTCGTCGTGCGGGGCGGCACACACGGCACGGTACAGGGCGTCGGACGGGGACATGAGTGGCCCGTTTGGGAGAGTGGGGCGGGCGGGTGGTGAACCGGCGGGTGTGCTCCACCCGCACGGACGACTTCTCACCCGCCGTTCCTGTTGGCGTTCACCGCCCGTGAGACGATCCTGAAGTGTACACCCCGGCCCAAGCCCCCGACCCACCGCCGCACGACATCGAAAGGGGTGTGAAGTGGTGAGACTCATTTCCCGGTGTCACGCCGGGGAGGTTTCGACGGGCAGTTCCGGGTCCGGGTCGGCGGCGGCGTCGAGTGCGGCGTCGAACGTGGGCTGCATCGGCACGATGGACTTGATGCCGGTGGCGTCGGTGGTGACGACGACCGGGTGGCCGTCCACGCGAATCAGGTGCAGGGCGGTGCGGGCGTCGAGCGGCAGCTTGGCTTCGAGCACCAGCCGGCCGTCGGTGTTACCGGCAATCAACTGCTTGCGGGTGGCCCGTCGTGCCCACCAGATGACGCCGCCGCAGATGACGAGCGTGAGCGCGGTCAGCCCGAGCAGCCGCAGGCCGGCGCCGAACAGGTCGGGCGGCGGCGGGGCCGTCGGCGGGGAATACTGAATGGGCGACTGCGCGACCGCCGGTAGTGCGACCGCGAGGACCGCGAACAGGGCGAAGGCGAACGGCCGCGTTAGCCCCCCACCCGGAACGCTTCGCGTTCCGACCTCCCCCACAAGGGGGGAGGTGGGCAAATCACCTCCCCCCTTGTGGGGGGACTCAAGCGAACCGACAGACCCCACCTCCCCCCTTGTGGGGGAGGTCGCCGGGTGAACGGAGTGAACACGGCGGGTGGGGGGTGTTTCGCGGCGCACGTCAGGCCCCCGGTTTGCCGCCCTTCGGGGCGATGAGCGTTTTGATCCGCACGGCGAAGCGGTCGTCCACCACCACCACCTCGCCGGTGGCGAAGGCCACGCCCCGCACCATGAGCGTGATCGGCTGGTGCGTCATCTCGTCCAGTTCCACCACCGCGCCGGGGCTGAGCTTCAGCACTTCGCCAATCGGCATGACCACATGCCCGAGTTGCGCCGACACCGTCACCGGCACGTCGCGGAGGAAATCGACGCTCGCCCCCGGCCCGCCGGCCGCCGCTTGCGGCAGGAGCTGGGCGAACTCGGCCATCTTGGCCAGGATCTCCTTCACGTCCGGCCCGGACGGGGCGGGCGGGTCGGCCGGGCTGTCGGCGGGGTCGGCCATCGGGGGTCTCATCGTGGTGCACAAACACCCGGAGGGGGGATGTACGGGCCCCCCCCGGAGTAGTGGGCCCCAC
>JANNVG010000762.1:0-15518 GCA_031414395.1 Fimbriiglobus sp. | reverse complement strand
CGCCGCGGTACTGGATGTACGGCTGTCCGTCGGCATTCGCCGTGCCCAGGTAGAACATGTCGAGGTCGGAAAGAAACTCGGCGAGGTCGGAGGTAACGGTCGTTTGCCACCCGCCGGATTGTTCCATCCGGGCGTAGTTCTTCCGCGATCCTTTCTGGTGTTGAATCGCCTTCACGGCGGGGGTGAAGGCGATGTCGCTGGGGATGTGGCTCATCGGTTGGCCTCGGTCGGGTGCATCAGGGCGTAGTGTGGAACGAGGGACCGCCGCCGAAGTGAATCGGCGGCGGTTCGGGGACGTTACTTGACGTGCTTGCCGAGGAACTCCCGCATCAGCTTGGCGATCTCGTCGCCGTTCGTTTCCAGGGCGAAGTGCCCGGCGTCGAGCAGGTGGAACTCCAGCGTTTTCAAGTCCTTCTTGTACGGCTCGGCCCCGGCGGCGGGGAAGATCTGGTCGTGCTTGCCCCAGGCGATGAGCACCGGCGGCTGGTGCTTGCGGAAGTACTCCTGCCACTTCGGGTACAGCGGCGGGTTGCTGCCGTAGCTCAGGAACAGGTCGAGCTGGATGTCGGCGTTCCCGTCGCGGTCGAGCAGGTACTGATCCGTCGTCCAGGCGTCGGGCGACACCAGCTCGGCGTTCTTCACCCCGTGCGTGTACTGCCACTTGGTCGCTTCGAGTTTCGTGAAGCCCCGGAGCGCCTCCCGCTTGTCCTTGCTCGTCGGCTCTTTCCAGTACGCCTTGATCGGCTTCCAGAAATCGTTGTCGAGCCCCTCGTCGTAGGCGTTGCCGTTCTGCACCACGATGGCCGTGACTCGCTCCGGGTGCTTGCTGGCCAGGCGGTAGCCGACGGGTGCGCCGTAGTCCTGCACGTACAGGGCGTACTTCTTCAGTTCCAACTTCTCGGTAAACTTCTCCACGACCTCGGCAAGGTTGTCGAAGGTGTACGCGAACTTGTCGCGGGCCGGCATCGAACTTTGGCCGTAGCCGGGGTAGTCGGGGGCGATCACGCGGTACTTGTCGGCCAGTTGCGGGATCAGGTGGCGGAACATCTGCGAGCTGGTCGGGAAGCCGTGCAGCAGCAGCACGACGGGAGCGTCCTTCGGGCCGGCCTCGCGGTAGAAGATGTCGAGGTCGCCGACCTTCACCGTCTTGTGATGCGTCTTCGGCGGCTCGGCCGCGGCGACCGGGGAGAGTGTGACGGCCAGGGCGGCCAGAAGCAGTGCGGTGCGAAACATGAGTCGTACTCCGAATGGGTGGTTGGGATCGAGTCCTGGGTTCACTTCACGTCGGGGATGCCGGGGTGGTCCGCCGGGCGCGGGCCGGGTGCGGGCCAGAAAAACGTCCGTTCGTCGTCACGGATCGCCACGTCGTTGATGCTCGCCTCGCGGCGACTCATCAGCCCGCGGTCGTCGAACTCCCACAGCTCGTTGCCGTAGCTGCGGAACCAGTTCCCCGCCGCGTCGTGCCACTCGTACCGGAACCGCACCGCGATGCGGTCGTCGGTGAACGCCCAGAGCGCCTTCACCAGTCGGTACTCGATCTCGCGCTCCCACTTGCCGGCGAGGAACGTCCGGATCTCGTCGCGGCCGACGAGGAAGACGCTTCGGTTCCGCCACACCGAGTCTTCCGAGTAGGCGAGTGCCACCCGATTCGGGTCGCGGGAGTTCCAGGCGTCCTCGGCGAGCCGCACCTTGCGGGTGGCGGATTCGAGGGTGAACGGCGGGACGATCACAACTGGTGGAGGCGGGGTGTGCAGGGTCTGGGTCATGGCAAGAGCACCCGGTGCGGTGGTGGGAAGGCGGCCGGGAAACAACCCCGGCCTGCTGGCGTGTGGTTAGTCGTGGGCCTTGAGGGTCCCGTCGGCCCAGTGCCTGTCGGCGGCGGCCCGCCGCTCGGCCTCGTTCTCGTTCCACTGTGGCAAGGTGTCGCCACCAGCCCCTCGGTAGAACAGGGCCAGCTTGCCGTCGGCGGTGAGCTTGAAGTTGGTCGGGTCGACGCCGAACAGCTTGCCCTCGCTGGCAGCCGTGGCACAGTACCCGCCGTACAGCGGCACGTACTTGGACTGGTTGGCCTCGAACGTCGCCTTGTTCGCCTCGGTCGCGAAGTAGTAGACGCTGCCGTCGTGCGTGCTGGCGAACAGCGGGTCGCCGGGGGTCGGCCGGCCGGCGAAGTAGGCGACCGCGTCGTAACCGTTCACGGCCACTTGCAGTTGATGGACTTTCGCGGACATGTCGGACTCCTGTGTGGACGGGACCGGCAGCCAGGTGGCCGCCGATCCCGTCACGGATTGCGGGTCGCACGGAAACCGCAGTGCGTCGGGTTGGGGATCGGGGAACGAGGGGCCGAAGTCGTGACTACCGCGTCGGGTCGCAGCCGGGGATGGTGGCGCAGGCGTCGTGGTGGTCGACGAGCGGTTCGGCCTTGGGGAAGTCGATGTCAGTGTCGGCGACGTGGTTGAAGTAGTTGGTGAAAACGTTTAGCGCCACATGGGCGACGACTTCGGCGATGGCCCCGTCGTCGTACCCGGCCTCGCGGACCGTCTGGAGGTCGGCACCCGACACCCGCCCCTTGGTGGCCACGACCGTGCGGGCGAACCGGATGAGGGCGTCGGCCTTCGGGTCCACCGCGGTGCCGTGGCGGCTGTCGCGGATCTGGTCGGCGGTCAGGCCGGTCATCTTGCCGATGGCGGTGTGGGCGGCCAGGCAGTAGTCGCACCCGTTCGCCTGGGCGACGGCGAGGGCGATCTGCTCGCGGGTCTTGGCCGGCAAGGCCCCCTGGGCGAGCGCGCCGCTCAGTTGCAGGTAGCCGTTGAGCACCGCCGGGGCGTTGGCCATCGCCCGCGTCATGTTCGGGACGAGGCCGAGTTTGCCCTTCACGGCGTCGAGCAGTTCTTTGGCCTTGCCGGTGGCGGATTCGGGGGCGATCTGGGTCAGGCGGGACATCGTCGTGATCCTTCTAAGGTCGGATGGCTGATCGCTCAGGGAGTTCTGGGCGATTGGAGCAGTGACAGATCACCTTCCGTGCCAATCCGGTATTGAAGTCGCAAAGCATTGATTTGCATTGCTTTGCGCCAATCGACCTGAAAATACAGGCGTCACGATTTTTCGTCAATCGACGAGAATTCGTATCGACGGAACGATTTCTCGTAAGTCAGCCGCATGGAACTGCCACTCACTTCGTCCCTCTTCACCAACCCTAAGCGACTGCTGCTGGACCTCGCGAAAGAGCACCACTTACCCGAACTCCTGCGACTCCTGGTCGGCCGTCTGGCGGACTCGCCGCGGGTGGCGCTTGCTCGGGTGTGGCTCGTCCGTCCGGGCGACATCTGCGACGCCTGTCCGATGCGGGGAGAGTGCCCGAACCGCGAACGGTGCCTGCACCTGGTGGCGAGCGCGGGTCGCTCGAAGGCCGCACCGGCCGAGGAGTGGACCCGGCTGGACGGCGCGTTCCGCCGGTTCCCGCTCGGGGTTCGCAAAGTCGGGCGTATCTGGGCCAACGGAGAAGCGATCGAAGCCCCCGATCTCTCCAACGGGACTCCGGACTGGATCGCCAAACCGGAGTGGCTCCGGGCCGAAGGGATCAGCGGCTTCGGCGGGCAACCGCTCGTCCACCGCGGCGAGACGCTCGGCGTCCTGGCGGTGTTCGCCCGTGGACCCATCGGCCCCGACTGCATGGACTGGCTGCGGACGATCGCCGACCACACGGCCGCAGCCATCGCCACGGCGCGGGCGTTCGAGGAGATCGAGGCGTTGAAGAAGCGGCTGGAGTTGGAGAACGAGTACCTTCGGGAGGAGGTCACCCGGAGCGGCGCGTTCGGCGAACTGGTCGGCCAGAGTCCGGCGTTGGAGGCGGTGTCCCGACAGATCGACCTGGTGGCCCCGACCGACTCGGCCGTCCTCATCCTCGGTGAAAGTGGGACCGGGAAGGAACTGGTCGCCCGCGAACTCCATCGCCGGAGTCGGCGGGCGGGCAAGCCGCTCATCAAAGTCAACTGCGCGGCGATCCCGCGGGAACTGTACGAGAGCGAGTTCTTCGGCCACCTGAAGGGGTCGTTCACCGGGGCGACGCGGGACCGCGTCGGGCGGTTTGAACTGGCCGACGGCGGCACGCTGTTCCTCGACGAGATCGGCGAGATCCCGCTCGACCTGCAAGCGAAGCTGCTCCGAGTGCTACAAGAGGGGGAACTCGAACGCATCGGCGAGGAGAGGACTCGCAAGGTGGACGTGCGGGTCGTCGCGGCGACCAACCGCGACCTGAAATTGGAAGCCGAGGCGGGGCGGTTCCGGCAGGACCTCTTCTACCGCCTGAGCGTGTTCCCGGTCGAACTGCCGCCGCTGCGGAAGCGGTCCGAAGACATCCCCCTGCTGGCCGAGCACTTCTTGGCACTGCTGTGCCGGAAACTCGGGCAGCCGAAGCCACGCTTGACGCTGGCGAACGTCCAGAGCCTTCAGAAATACTCCTGGCCGGGAAACGTGCGGGAACTCCAGCACGTGATCGAACGTGCGGTCATCACCGCCGAGGGCGGACGCCTGACCATCGAGTTGCCGACCGCATCGCCCCCGGCCGGCCGTGTCGCGCCGACGCCGGCCCACGCGACGAACCGCATCTTGACCGACGCCGAGTTACGGCAGTTGGAGGCGGACAACATCCGCGCGGCGTTGACGCAGGCGAAGGGCAAGGTGTCCGGACCGGGCGGGGCGGCGGAATTGCTCGGAGTGAAACCGACCACACTGGCGTCGCGGATCAAGTCCCTCGGCATCAAAGTGTAATCGGCGCGCTCGGCTCCAATCCTCTGAAGTCACCAGGACGAATGCGTAGCGTGCACCGGTCTGATACCGGATTGCGTTGATTGGTTATGTTTCGAGTTTGACGGCCCAGCGGAAGCCCACCGCCCCGTACACGGTTGGGGGTCCGCGGCGAGTTTGCGGCAGCGGCGGCGGATCACCCGCCGGAGTTGGCCCAGGCGGTCGAACGTGTCATTCGCCACCCCCTCCCGCACGAGCGCCCAGAACGGCTCCACCGGTTGCAACTCCGGCGTACACGGCGGGAGGAAGTGGAGTCGCACGTTCCCCGGCACCGCCAACCGCTTGGCCGTGTGCCACCCGGCCCGATCCACCACCAGCACCAGAATCTTCCGCCCGTCCGGGTCGGCGTGGGCGACGAACGCGGCCAGGGCGTCGGCCATCCGCTCCACCCGCACCCGCGGGTGGAAGACCGTGAACGACTCGCCGGTGCGGGGGCGGACGAACCCGTACACGTACAGCCACTCGTACTTCGTTCGCCCGCAGGTCCGTGGACGCTGCCCCTTGAGCCACCAGACGCGGCGGGTGATGGGCTTCAGCCCCAGCCGCGCCTCGTCCTCCGCCCACACCTGCACCGCCTTCCCGGGGTGGGCCGCCTTCAACCGCCGGACGCGGCGGCGGAAGTTTTTTTCCACCGCTGGCGGGTCGGCCGGTCCGCCGCCCGCGGGTGGGACGGGCGGGGCACCTGGAGGGTGAACCCGAGGGCCCGTAGCCACCGCCAACCGGTGGTCGGGTCGACCGTCACCGCCCAGCGGTCGGCCACCTACCGGGCCACCTTCGGCCCGGTCCACAACCCGCCATCGGGTGGCCGCTTCTGGAGGGCGGCGTACAGCGCGGCCCGCCGGCGGGCGGTCAACTTCGGCGGCGACCCGTTCCCCTTCCGACCGTCCCGCAGGCCGGCCGGGCCATCGGCGTTCCACCGGTGCAGCACCTGGCGGACGGTGACGTCGGACAGGCCGACCACATCGGCCACCTGGGCCGGTGTGCGGGGCACGTCGGTACGGGCGAGCAGCCAGACGGCGTGCCAGCGGGTCTTCTCCACCCCCTCCCGACACGCCCGATACTTGTTCCAGATCTGGTTGACCGTCCGATGCCGGACGAACGGGATGCGGGCCACCGGATTCCCTCCCCCAACCACGGGTTGCGAGGTCAAAATAGGGAATCAGTGCAGCTCGGTATGACACGCTGTGGACGACTCGCCTCGTGGCGTTGCGTGCTTCGGTCACCTCGCGCACGGTTAGACCGTTACGCGGGCTCCACGAACCGCCGGCGACAGCACGGGCACACCCCGTCGAACCCGCGGGTCAGCGCGGTGAACGCGGCCGGCTGCGGGAGGGTCATGATCGCCCGGAATGCCAGCGGAGCTCGGTGGCGGCGCCGATGCGGAACAGAAGCGCCCACTGGCGGAACAGGGTGTGGTACGCCCGCCAGACGGGCCACGACGGGTCGTACAGGTTGGTCGATTCGGCCGTCGCCCCGTTCAGTTCCACCACCGCGAACCCGCGGCCGGCCTTGAACTCCTCCGGATCGGCGTAGCGAACGTCGAACCGCCCGAAGTGGAACCCGTGGAACGACTGCACGACGCGGTCGATTACCTCTTCCAGTTCCGGGGTGAGCAGGTGCGACCCGTCGCGGAACAGCGTCCCCTGGCGGTGGTTGCCGGCCATCGCCAGCGGGAACCGCTCGCCGTCGGCCAACACCCGACCGGCGGCCGTGGCATGGCGGGCGAAGAACGTGATCGCCTGCATCCGGTAACGGGGGTCTGGGCGAAGTACGGGCGGCTAGCCAACCTGGCGGCGAACGACACGGACGACCTGTGGGACTGGGTGGTGAACGAGTTGGTGGAGGTGAAGCACCGCCCGGACCTGCTCCGCGGGTTCATCCGTCAGACCGGCCTGCCCGGCGTCTCCCCGCCCGAGCGGGCGTGATGGTCGAGCACGCCGGGGAGGGAGCATTCAGAACGCTGGACTCAGTAACAGCACGGAGGCGGTCCGCCTTCGCCGTCAGTTCGAGGTGGCGGAAGAATTCGTCGGTGAGGGTCTTCTTGTATTGCCCCGACAGCCGGTAGCCGACGTACCGCTCGTCCTTACACAGCTTCTCGAACAGTGGCGCGAACTCGTCGGTGCCGATCACCTTGGACAGGTTGCCGACGACCCCGCGGTACAGAGCTTTCTCCTTCGCCGTGACGTCCAGGGTCCACTGGTTGTCCGCGAGGCTCTGGCCGGCCTGGACGACGACCACCGCCCCCACGCCGTTCGCGGTGGCGAGCGGGCGGTGGTCCTTCGGGAGGAACGACTTGTTCAGCACCTTGTTGTCGGCGGCGATCCACCCGAGGCCGTCCCGCCGTTCGATGTCCCACAGGTGGACGTGGGTGTCCACGGTCGGGAGGGCGGCCGCCGCGGCCGGCTTCTTCGGCGGGTCGGCGGCCTTCGGTTCCGTGTACCCCACGTCCTTGACGAGTGTGGCCAACTCGCCTTCCAGCCTCGCGGTCAGCTTCGCGTCCGGGGCGAGGTTCTTGACCTCGTAGGGGTCGGCCGACAGGTCGAACACCTCCGTCCACTCCGGGCGGCCGGGGTACTTCACCAGCTTGTGGGTGGCGGTGCGGATGGCGTAGCAGGTGGGGACGTTGCCGAGTTCCTTGTAGTACTCGGCGAAGAACGAGGTTCGCCACTTCGCGGGCTTGCGTCCTGCGGCCAGTTCCTTCCAGCTCGCCCCCTGCATCTCCTTGGGCACCTTCACCCCGGCGAGGTCGAGGAGGGTCGGGGCGAGGTCGATATTCAACACCATCTCGTCCACGGTCTTCCCCTTCCCGAACATCCGTGGGTAGCAGACCAGGAACGGGATGCGAAGGGACTCCTCGTACAGCGACCGTTTGTCGCCCGAGTTGTGTTCGCCCAGGAAGTACCCGTTGTCGCTGGTGTACACCACCACCGTGTCGTCGGTCAGTTTCAGGTCGTCGATCGTGTCGAGCAGTCGGCCGAGTTGCTCGTCGATGTCGGCGACGTGCCGCAGGTAGTCCAGGTGGACGGCGTTCTCGGCCAGACCGGGCGGGTACTTGCCCGTCTTCGCGTCCTTCTGGTGGAACACGGCCGGCACACCGCAGTTCGGCGTCGGGCGACTGGTCTCGTCGGCGTACAACTTCCGCAGGTGTTCCGGCAGGTTGTTCCCGCCGCGAGGGCCGTGGGCGCTCTTTAGCCCGACGATCAGCGAGAACGGCTTGTCACGGTTCTCCTTCATGAAGCCGATGGCGAAGTCGGTGCTCACGGCATCGACCCAGCCCTTGGTCGGGGTGGGCTTGCCGTCGACCTCGAACGGGCAGTCGTTGTACTTGCCCTGGCCGACGAAGCTGGCCGAGAAGTCGAATCCCGGCCGCGGCCCCTTCTGGTTGCCCATGTGCCATTTGCCGACGTACGCCGTCTTGTACCCGGCCTCGCGGAGCAGGCTGGCGTGGGTGACATCGTCGGCGGGGAACGGCGTGCCGTTGTTCGTGATACCGTTCGCGTGGTTGTACCGCCCGGTCAGGAACGCCGCCCGGCTCGGGGCACAGAGCGACAGGGTGACGAAGGCGTTGCGGAACCGCACGCCCCCGGCCGCCAGCCGGTCCATGTTCGGAGACTTGAACCACGGGAACCGGGCCGCCTTGTCCTGTTCCTTCTGCACCACACCCATCGCGTCCCAGCGGTGGTCGTCGGAGTAGACGAACACGAAATTGGGCTTGCGGTCGGCCGCAAGCCCGCCGGTGGCGGCCGAGAGCAGTACGATGATCGCCGCGACCGAGCGGCGGAGGAGTCGGGTCCTGGGACGCATGATCGGATCCAATGTGTCTGGGAAGTCGCGGCTCCTACAGGGGAAATCGGAAACCGCCCGGGTCTCCAGGAATCGCGAGGGCACGCGCGTCCGACCGACCGACGGCCGCGCAGCACGTCCCGGTGCTTCAGGGCTCAAGCGGGCCTGAGGGAACCCGGGCGAAACGGCGACCGCGGCACCCGGAACGTCCTCTCGCGACCGTCGGACGCCCGTCAGGTGGTCAACTCCGTCATCGCGCCGGTGCTGTCGGCGAACTTCTCGGTCGGCACGTCGATGGCGTTCAGCATCGTAACGAACAGGTTGGCTAGCGGCACCTTCTTCTTCCCTTCGAAGGCGTGCAGTCGGCCGTGTTTGAAGCCGAGCGCCCCGCCGCCAACCAGTTGCAGCGGGTAGTTCTTCGCGCTGTGTGCGGCGTGCGGGTGGGCGGACCCCCACAGCACCAGGGTGCGATCGAGCATGGAGCCGTCGCCCTCGCGCGCGTCCCGCAGGCGCTTGAGGAAGTAGGCGTGCTGCTCGGCCCGCCAGCGGTCCCAGTGGCCGGATTCGACCGGCCGCTTGTGGGAGAGGTCGTGCGTCGCCCCTTTGTAGCCCAGCGCGAGCGTGGCGTAGTTCCACGTCGGGCTGTCTTGCGAGTACTCACTCTCCAGCATGAGGGTGGCGAAGCGGGTGGAGTCGGTCTGGAAGGCGAGGAAGATCAGGTCGTAGAGGCAGCGGATGTACTCCTTCGGGTCGGTCTGCGGGGCGCCCAGGTTGACCGCCTTCGCATCCACCTTCGGCAGCGGCTGCTCGGTCCACTTGTTCGACCGCTCCACCCGCTTCTCGATCGCCCGCACGGACTCCAGGTATTCGTCCACCGTGGCCTTGTCTTCGCGGCCGAGGCGGGCGTTCAGGTCGCGGGTGTTCTCGGCCAGCAGGTCGAGCACGCTCGCCTCCCGCTTCAGCCGCGCCCGCACGGCCTCCACCGATTCGCCCTCGTAGGGGGTGAACAGGCGGGTGAAGATGTCCTTCGGCTTGTGCATCGCCGGGATGGGGCGGCCCGGCCCGCGGTGCGAGAGCGTCTTCGTCATGCCGTACGAGCCGGTGCCGCCCTCCGTGCCGAGCGTCAGTGAGGCGTAGCGCGTCAGGTGCCCGTGTTTGTTGGCCGCGACCTGATCGATGGAGATGTTGTTCTGCTTCTCCGTGTTGGTCATGTCAGCACCGGTCGCGAACACGTCGCCCGAGCTGTGCCCGCCCATCGTCCACCCGCCGGCGTGGTCCAGGCCCCGCAGGTAGCTGACGTGCTCCTTCAGGTCGGCGAACGGCTCGGCCGACTTGTTGAACGTGAGCGGGCCGGGGTCTTTGCACGGCCACCAGCTCCACTCGTCGTGCGGCTTGTCGCTCGCGTCCGGCACACCGTTCACGGCGTTCGGCATGTACGCCCCGTAGGCGAAGTAGCTGACCAGCAGCCGCTTCGGGCGGGCGGGCTGGCCCGAACCGGGTTTTTCCGCGCCCATCGCATGGAGCAGCGGCAGGGCGAGCGCGACGCCTCCGCCGCGGAGCAACTCCCGCCGGCTCATCCGCCACGGTCTCTCGGTCATGGCTTCTTCCTCCCCTCGGTGGGCACCCGGAACGACTCGTGCCGGCAGATGGCGACGATCATGTCTCGCACCCCGTACCCGCCCGTGCCGACGGCGGCGAGCATGTCCTCGACGGCGAAGCGGTCCCGCCACGTCAGCTCGCGGCCGAGGCCGTAAGCGTAGAGCCGCCGCAGCACGTTGCGGGCGATGTCGCCTTTCCGTTCCTTCATTAGGTACGCTTTCAGTTCATCCATCCCGTTGACGCTCGGCCCGCCGGGCACCTTCGCGTCCGCTTGCACGGGCACGGTGTTCAGGGTGGTCAGGTAGGCCGAGTACCCGTCCAGGTCTTTGTGCGTGGCCGTCTTGAACGGGCTGACCCGCGTCCCCTCTTTGGGCACCTTGGGTTGGAACCTCCCGACCGCGTTGTACTGCTCGAACGGGATGCCCCACGGGTCGAGGCGGGCGTGGCAGGCGTTGCAACTGGGCTGCTTCCGGTGCTTCGCCAACAGGTCTTTGATGGTGGTCGCCTTCTCGGCGGACGCGCCGGCCGAGTCGGACAGGGCGGGCACGTCGGCGGGCGGGGGCGGCACCGCCTCGCCGAGGATCGCCTCGCGGAGCCAGACCGCGCGGTAGATCGGGTGCGGGGCCGAGCCGGTCCCGTTGCCGATCAGCACCGACCCGTGCGTGAGCAACCCGCCCAGCCGGTACTCGGGCTTCAGCGGCACCGGCCGGATCTCGTCGCCCGTCACCCCGGGCACGCCGTAGTGCGCGGCCAGCGGCTGATTCAGGCAGGCGAAGTCCGAATCGACCACGTTGAAGACGCTCTTGTTCTCCCGGATCAGGTGGGCGACGAAGGCGACCGTCTCGTCGATCATGTGGTCGCGGATCGTCGGCCGGTACGGTTCCTCGGTGCCCGCGCGCTCGCCGAGCGGGACGTAGTACAGGAACCGGGGGAACAGGTCGCGGTTGATGGGCACTGTCCGCATCTTGTCGAGGCTGAGCCACTGCCGGCTGAACTCGCGGACGAAGTCTTGCGAACGTGGGTCGGCCATCATACGCAGAACCTGCTTCTCGATGACCGCCGGCTTGTCGAGGTCGCCCTTCGCGGCCAGTACCAGCAGCTCGTCGTCGGGCACACTGGCCCACAGGAAGTAGGACAGCCGGCTGGCCAAGGCGTACCGCTTCTCCTCCGGGTTGGAGGGGGCGCCATTGTGCATCAGGAACTGGGGCGACACCAGCACCAGTGCGAGCGTCTCCCGGAGCGTGGCCTCGATCGTTTTCAGTTCGGGCTTCAGCGTGGCGTAGATCTTGGCGAACCGGGCCACCTCGTCCTCGGTGGCCGGGCGGCGGAAGGCCCGCGACATGAACCGCCGCAGCACCTCGTGGATGTACTTCTCGGGGTCCGACTCGCGGAGCGGCGAAGCGAACAGGATGCGCGTGTGATGCTCGGGCGGCCACACCTCGGTCAGCGGTGCCTCGAACTCCATCCAGTCGATGACCGCGATGGGGAACTCCCGCATCCGCGGCTTGCGGAACCCGTTCTCGTCGTTCAGTGTGCCGTCGTCGTACGGGGTCTGCGGCGTGATCGTCAGCGCGTCGGGGAGCGGTTTGCCCTTCTGGTTGCGGTTCGTCTCGTAGGGGAAGTTCTCGAGCCGTCCGCGGAGTTCGTAGACTGCGGGCTTCGCGCCCGCCTTCAGCCGCACAGTCCCCACGGGTTCAATCCGGCGGGTGGAACTGTTGTGGTTGAGGTCCTCACCCATCACCAGCCGTAGCGGCATCTCGGTGACGCCTGGCGGGAAGATCGCCGACGCCTGGAAACGGATTCGGAACTCTCCCGTCTTGGGAAGGTCCGTGAGCGTCGTGCCGTGGGACACGCTGAGCCGCCCAGTCCCGCCCCACACGCCGAGTTGATTCGGTTCCAGTTGGTCGGTGGGGAGCGGAGACGGGGACGGCTTCCACTCCTGGCGTTTCTTAAACGGCTTGGGCTTCACCGGGTCCACGATGGCGCTGGCCATCGCCCGCCGGGCTGCCTCGCGGTAGGCGTCCAGTTGTTCCGGCCCGAGCCGCATGAACTCGGCCGTGTTCGTGAACGTGTACGGCTTGAACGGGTCCTTCGGCAGGTCGTCGGCCAGCTTCAGTTCGAAGCCGAGCAGATCGCGCATCGTGTTCTGGTATTCGACGTTCGTCAGCCGACGCAGGTGGGAACGCGGCGCGTCTTCGGGCCCCCGCGGCTTCCGCGCCTCATCCCGGAGGGCCGCCCGGATCCACCCGGCCACCGCCTTGCGGTCGTCGGCCTTCGGCTGTTCTTCGGTCTCAGGCGGCATCACCCCGCGCTCGATCACGTCCAGCACCTTGTCCCACCGCTCGTGACCTCCCCCGGCCGTCAGATCGCCCTGCAGGGTGTCGAGCGTCACGTCCCCCTTGGCCCGCTTCGGGCCGTGGCAGTCGGTGCAGTACCGCTCGAAGAACGGGGCAACGACGCGCCCGAAGGACGCCTCGCGATCGTCGGCCGCACCGACGCCCGGTAGGCAAGCCGCGGTCACCACGACCGACAGAAGCCAGTGGCACGCGCCGTTGGTCCGCAGACGAGCCGAGGGTCGCATTGCAAGTTCCCATGTCGGACGCGTCGCTCGAGGGGCGCGGCGGGCACGACGACGAAGGGTCCGGGCCGGGCGAACACCGCCAGCCGCGGCCGCTGAAGGTCAACCCAAGAACCCCTTGATGGCCCCGGTCTGGTCGATGCCGAACCGCGCCAGGCCGGGGTCGGGGTCGCCGAAGTGTTTGACCGGGTGGCCGTGGGCGTTCAGGATGGTGGTGTACCAGTTGCCGAGCGTCTTGTGCCCCGGCTCGCCGTAGTTCGGCAACCGGATGTACTTGCCACGGATGTCCAGTTTGGCGTTCTTGCCCGACAGTGCCACGAACGGATACTCCGCGCCGACGGCGTGGTGCGTCTCCCCGCCGTCCGGGAAGTAGAAGATCATGGTGTTGTCGAACACCGTGCCGTCCCCTTCTTTCGCCGCCTTCAGGCGGGTGGCGATGGTGTCGATGAGGGTCATGTGCTGCCGCTGCGTGGCGAACCGGATCTCCTCGGCGGTGAGTTTGCCGAACCCCTTGCCGTGGCCCACGTCGTGCAGGTTCACCTTCTCGGTTTCGATACCGGGCAGGCCGGTGTAGTGGTGGCCGAGTTCGTCCACGGTGAACGCGACCACGTTCGTCAGGCCCGAGATGAGCGCGGCCAGCAGCACCTCGGTGTGCCCCCGCTGGCGGTCCACGGTGGTCATGTCGTCGGTCAGGTATTTCGCATCCAGTTTGGGCACGTGCGGGCGGATGGCGTCGGCCATCGCGTCCACCTTGCGGTCCCGCTCGCGGACGGCGTCCAGCGAACTGGCGTAGCTGGGCACTTTATCGGCTTCGCGCTTGGCGGCGAACTCCAGCGCCGCCCGGCCGAGCTGCGATTGCGCCTGGACGCCCTTGTCGGTCGAGACGGACTTGAACAGCTCCTGCGCGGCCACCTTGGGCGACCCGAAGGCGAAGTTCGGCTGCTGGGGGCCGCGGGCGGAGAAGCCGCTGGCGATCCCGTTCAGGCTGCCACGGGGGTTGCCGCCGTCGAGCGGGAAGCAGGCCAGTTCCACATGCTCCATCGGCGACGGGAACAGCTTGGCCAGCTCGAAATCGACCGTCGCCCATTTGATGGAGGTGAGCCGCTCGTTCGCCTTGAACACGCCGAGGGCGGAACACCAGCTGTGGTGCCCGGTGGTACACATCTTGCCGGACAGCCCCTGGAGGATGGTCAGGTCTTTCTGGTGCGCGGCGAGCGGCTTCATCCAGTCGGGCAGTTCGTGCTTCATCAGGTCGAGGTTCAGCGCGGCCTTCTTACCTTCGGTGGCCGCGTCCTCTTTGCTGAAGGACGGCAGGGCCATGTGGGACGGGATTTGCCCGTTCCCTTTGTGCAGGAAGACGAACCGCATCGGCGGCTTGGCGTCGGCCGGCTTCGCCCGCACCACCCGCGGGGCGAGTGCGAGCGCGGTGGCACCGAGGGCGGCGGTCGCCATGAAATCGCGGCGGGTGGTCATGCTCAGTTCCCCGGTTGCCTGCGGTAGATGAACGAGTCGGACGTCAGCAGCGACACGACGACGGCCTTGAAGCTGCCGCCGCTCTTGAGGTAGGCTTGGTCCGCCGCGATGAGCGTCCGCGAGTCGGACGGCAGCTCGTTGCGGCCGAGGAAGAAGCGGAAGGCGTGACGGATGACCGACTGCAGAACCCGGTCGGACTTCGCCAGCCGGTCGATCAGGTCGAACGAATCTTTCACCGGGCCGTCCAGCTTCGGATCGCCCGTCCCGGATAGAACCCCCGTCGGGTCGATCGGTTTCGTCTTGTACACGTCCGCCGTCCGCTTGCCGTCACCCGCTTTGATCAGGTTGTCCGGGTGTTCGAGCGGCTCGACCGCGCGGAAGCGGCCGAAGTCGTCGAACTGTTCGAGCGGGTAGCCGAGGGCGTTCATGCGGCTGTGGCACTTGACGCACGCGGCGGACTGTGTGACCGCGCTCACCCGCTCGCGGAGCGTCTTGTGCGGGTCGTCCGGCACCTTCGCGTCCACCGTGATGGGCACGTCCGGCACGACGCCGGCGAGCAGCTTCTCGCGGATCCACCGGCCGCGGCGGATGGGGTCCGAAGCGGTGTTGGCGGAGAACGCCACCAGCCACGCCGGGTGGGTGAGGATGCCCTTGCGGTCGGCGACTTTGAACGGCTGTTCGACAGGGTAGTCCCAGAACGCCGGGAACTCTTTGGGCTCCTTGTACCGCGCCGTCTCGACGCCCTCGTACCGCCCGCGGTGGGGGGTCGGCAGCAGGCTGTAACTGGGGGAGTGCTCGTAGTGGTAGCCGTGGGTGAACGGCCCGCGGGTGAACGGCGTGCGGCCCTGCCCGAAGGTGTCCTGGAACCAGTACATGTAGGAGAGGAACGACCGCTTCTCCTTCCACAGTTCCTTCGTCCGCGGGTCGAGGATTTTCGCGGCGGTGAGCATCTTCTGGTGCTGCCCCATCACCTCTTCGGGCTTCGTCTTCCAGGCGGTCCCCTTGAGCGTGTCGTACACCTCTTTCCACTGGGCGATGAGCGACTGTCCGGTCTTCGTGTCCATGTTGTGGTACACGAAGTACTCGTCCGACGTGAGGAGCCGCTCGAACACGTGGGTGTCGAAACTCATCTGGTGAATCAGAAACTCGTCGGCCTCGTTCACCAGCCAGCCCGGCGACCCCAGGTGCCCGCGGTCCGGGTTCTGGTAGTACCCGCCGCTCCGCGGGATGTCCTTGAACACCTTGGTGGCACCGGGGTAGCCGAAGAACTCGCGGAAGAACC
>JANNVG010000761.1:0-3528 GCA_031414395.1 Fimbriiglobus sp. | reverse complement strand
TTTTGTGCCCGCGCGGGGGGTGGGGGGGGCGCCCGCCCTATATCCAGCCGGCGGGGGGCCCGCCCGCGCTCCCGGCCGAGCCGGACTTACTTCCACTGGTACACGGTCAGCCCGCTCAGCCCGCGGACGTACACCTCGTCGCCGCACACGGCCAGGTGCGCCCAGGCGTCCCCGCCGCCGACGGTCGCCTCGCCCAGCACCTCGAACTCCTTCGGGTCGGCCTTCAGCAGCAGCAGTTTGCCCTTGCTGTCGAGTGCCAGGAGGCGGTCGCCGTTGGCCACCAGGCTGCAGTAGTCGCTGTACGCCTTTTCACTCCGCCAGGCCTGCTTGCCGGTGGCCACGTCCACGCACGTCATCTTGCGGTCTTTGCCCAGGAAGTAGGCGTGCCCCTTCACCACCACCGGGGTACACATGTGCCCCTCGTACTTCAGGCTCCACCCGTCGGCCGTCTTGAACGCCCCGCCGTCGGACGCCACCGTGAACCCCTGCGTGGTTCCGCCGTAAGTGCTGGTGAACACCGTGTCGCCGTCCGTCACCGGGGTGAGGATGTTCATGCCGCGGAACGACGGGATGTCCCGCTTCCACAGCTCTTTGCCCTTCTCCAGATCCACCCCCGCGAGGGCGGTACGGGTCTGCACCACCAGTTGCTCGGTGCCGGCCAGCTTCGCCTTCACCGGGCTGCTGAACGCCCCGCCCATCATCCCGCCGGTCTCCTTCAGCGACCGCCACTGCTCCTTGCCGGTCGTCTTGTCCAGCTTCACCACACCGCCGTCGGCCTGGAAGTAGACCGCCGTGCCGTCCACCAGCGGGGAGCACACCGTGCCGAACGTGGGCACCGCCGCCTTGAACTCCTTCACGCAGTCGAACTGCCACAACTCCTTGCCGTCGGCCGCGTTCAGGCAGTACAGCACGTCGCGGATGCCGGCCACGTACAGCCGCTCGCCGTCGAACGCCGGGGTGGCGCGAATCCAACTGCCGTTCTTGGCGGCGAAGAACGGCACCGTCGCCGAGCCGTCCCACGTCACCTGCCACGCCTGTTTGCCGCTCTTACGGTCGTAGGCCGTCACCCGCTCTTGCTTCTTGTCCACCGTCTCGGTGGTGAACACCTTGTCGGCGGACACGACCGGCCCGGAGTAGCTCGGCCCCAGGTCGTCGGCCGACCAGAGCTTCGTGAGCGCCTTGTCGTCCAGTTTGTCCGGCCACGCGGGCGCGCCTTTGGCCACGAAGCCGTCGCGGGTGGGGCCGCGCCACTGCGTCCACGTGGGGGTGTCGGTCGGCGCCGACAGGGCGAGGGCGAGGAGAAGGGCGGGGGTCATGGGGTGGAACCGGGAATGGGGTGGAACGGGGAACGGAGTGACCGGGTGAATTGGAACCGGGAACGGAGTGACCGGGTGAATTGGCATCCACCCGGTCACTCCGTTCCCGGTTCCAGGAGTGAGGCACCTACGTCGTCGGGGTCAGGGCCTTCCGCAGCTTGTCGAGGGCGGTCGCCTGCACCTGCCGCACCCGCTCTTTGGACAGGCCGAGCGCCTTGCCCACCTTCTCGAGCGTCTGCTCGGCCGGGTCGTCGTGCAGGGTGTAGCGGTGGGCGAGGATGAGTTTCTCCCGCTCGGACAGCAGCGGGTGGTCGTCGCGGAGGTAGTCTTCGATGGGAATCTGAATGGCCCCGCCGGGGTCGGCCGGCAGGCGGTGGCGGGGTTCGCCATCGGGCAGTGCTTCCAGCGGGATCGACCGGGTGAGCCAGTCGGTGCCGGCCCGCTGACTCAGCCGCGACAGCGCCCGCACGAGGCAGGTGAAGGCGTAGGTGCTGAAGCGGATGCCGAGCCACGGGTTGAACGCGGCGACGGCCTGGATGAGCACGATGTGGCAGTCGCCGATCAGGTCGTCGGCCCGGTTGCTGGCGGCCATGCGGCGGCGGACGGCGCGGTAGATGAGCTTGCGGTTGCCGAGCACGACGCGGTCGCGGAGGGTGTGGTAGGCGGTCGTCCAGCGGGCCAGTTCGGCCGACGTGCGGGCGAGGTGCATGCGGTGGGCCGCGTAGTGCATCCGCCGGGCGTGGTCGCGGGTGATGTCGTCCGGCATGTACCCGCTGTCGTAGTCGATCGGGTCGTCGGTGAGCGGGGCCGGGTCGAACACCTGCTTGGACTCCCGCTCGGCGAACGACGGGTGCCGCAGGTAGCTCGGCCGGGTGCCACGCCGGGGGGTGCGTGTCGTTTCAGGCTCGTGCGCGATGCCGTTGGTCATGACCGCTCCTCGGGCCGTTGAGTGTCGATAAAACGCCTGAAACGCACACTTTGATTCCAACTGAGTGACATACTAGCTGTGTGGCGTCCAGATTTCGAGAGAGAAATCGTCCGAAACGAACATTTCGTCTGAAACGTCCGCATTGTGGGCGATATACTTCCAGACGATCCGACCCTTTCAGGAATCGGAGTGCGGTTCCACCTGTCGACATGGTGCCGGTTCGGTCGGTCGACCTATCGTGAAGTGGACCGACCAGTTCGGAGGCGACGGACTTCGTCTTGGGGTTGAATCGAAATGGAGCCAACACCAGCGGAAGCCGACGGCCTGGGCGAGCGGAAGTACGTGAGTACCGCTCAGGTGGCCCAGGCGCTCGGCGTGAGCGTGACCACCGTGAAGCGGTGGGTGGACGACCGCGTGCTGCCGGCCCACCGCACGCCCGGCGGCCACCGCAAGTTGCTCATGCACGACGTGCTCCGGCTGGTCCGCGACGGCAACCTGCCGCAAGCCGACCTGACCAAGCTGCTGCCGAAAGTCGCCACCGCGAGCGCCGACCCGACCGACACCCAGCGGCAGTTCCTGACCGCCGTTCAGCGCGACGACGCGGAGTTGATGCGGACGCTCGTCTTGGGCGCGTACAAGGGCGGGATGAGCATCGAGACCATCGCCGACCGGGTGATCTCGCCGGCCATGCAGTTCGTCGGGCACGAGTGGGAGGCGGGGCGGCTGACGGTGGCGACGGAGCACCGCATCTCACAGGCGGTGATGGCCGTCCTGTACGAACTGCGGGCGCACCTGCGGGCGAACGCCGAAGCGGATCGGCCGGTGGCTGTTGGGGGCGCGCCCGAACACGACCACGCCGGCGTGCCCAGCCTGTTCGCCAAACTGACGCTACTCGACGCCGGGTGGGACGCTATCAACCTCGGCCCGCACACGCCCGCGTCCGCCTTCCGGTCGGCCATCGCCGACCTGCGGCCGGTGCTGGTGTGGGTGTCCGTCACCCACCTGCAAGATGCGGATCGGTTCGTGGCCGAGTTCAACGACTTGACGGACTACGCGGACGAGAAGCTGGTGGCGGTGGCGGTCGGCGGGCGCGGGCTGACACAGGGCATCCGCGAGCGGATGCGGTACACCACCTACGGCGACGGGTTGACGCACCTGCTGGCGTTCGCCAAGACGCTCCACCGCCGTCGCCCGCAACCCAAGCGGGGCCGGCCGCCACAGACTGGTGAACCGGCGGCGTGAGCCGCCTGGGTGTGGTGGATGTCAGTCACCCAGGCGGCTCAC
>JANNVG010000760.1:0-2902 GCA_031414395.1 Fimbriiglobus sp. | reverse complement strand
CCCCCCCATCCCCCCCCCCCCGGGCGCGGGGGCCCCCCCCCCCCCCCCCCCCCCGCCCCCCCCCCCCGCTCGGGCCCCCCGGGGGGGGGCCCCCGCGGCCGGTGGTCGGACGCGATCAGTTCCGGATGAACCGCTGTGCTGGTTGCGGTCGCCGGCCGCTCGACCCGCCCTACAAGAATTCCATGTCACTGCCCGCCGGGCATGACGAACGGCCGGCCGCCGATGCCGCCGCGGAGGTTCGGGTTGATCGGCCGGTTGGCCAACCGCTCGGTGGTGGCGGCCAGATCCGCCTGCCGCTCGGCCTCGTCCGCCGCGTCTTCCACCGCCTCCGTGCCCGCTTGAATGGTCTTCAGCGACAGGCTCATCCGCCGGTTCTCCGGGTCGATGGTGAGCAGTTGGGCCTCCACCTGCTGACCTTCCGTCAGCACGTCCCGCACGCGGTTCACCCGGTCGGTGCTCAACTCCGAGATGTGGATCAGCCCTTCCACGCCCTCGGCCACCTCCACGAACGCACCGAACTCCGCGAGGCGGGTGACGGTGCCCTTCAGCCGCGTGCCGGGGCGGTTCCGCTGGGCGAAGGCGTCCCACGGGTTGTCCAGCAGTTGCTTGAACGACAGCGAGATGCGGCCGGCCTGGAAGTCCAGCTTCTTCACCACCACTTCCACCCGCTGCCCGATGCTCAGGATCTCGCTCGGGTGGGCGATCCGCTTCCAGCTCAGTTCGCCGATGGGGATGAGGCCGTCCGCCGCCCCCAGGTCCACGAACGCGCCGAACGGTTGCAGGTTTCGCACCAGGCCCGTGCGGGTCTGGCCCACTTCGATCTCGGCCCAGAACTTCTCCTTCATCGCCTCCCGCTCCCGCTCCTGCAACGCCTTGCGGCTGAGGATCAGGTTCCGCTCGGCGCGATCCAGTTCCACCACCTCGGCCTTGAGCGTCTGGCCTACGAACTGCTCGGGCTGCTCCACCCGACCCAGGTCGATCTGGCTGATCGGCATGAACGCCTTGATGCCGGCCACCTCCACCATCAGGCCGCTGCGGTTCTTGTTCACGCCCGTCACCTTGCACTCGACGATCATGTGCAACGACACGCTCGACCAGTCGGACACCGTCTGCACGGCCCCGGTCATGGTCAGCCGGAGCAGGCCGTTGGCCGTGTCGTACCGCTCGACGCTGAACTCCACCTCTTCGCCGATCTTCGGCACCTTGCCCTCGAACTGCATGAGCGGCAGCATCCCCTGGCTGCGGCCACCGGGCACGTCGATGAACACGTCGTTCCCGCGGATGCTCACCACCCGCCCCTTCTTGCGGCCGTGCGGGGAGTTGATGGCCTTCGCCTGCGGGGTCGGTTTCTGCTGCGCCTCTTGCAAGGCGAGCTCGCCGGACAGGTCCACCGCGCCCATCGCGGCGGCCATCTCCGCCTCGATGTCGGCGTCCAGCGCCCGCTTGTTCGGCTTGGCGGCGGCGAAGTCCTTGCGGTCGAGCGGCATCGGCATGGAGCCGTCCGTCCGCGGGCGATCACTCCGCGGGCCGCTGCCGCCGGTGCGCGGCTGGGGCATCGTCCGCGGGGGCGGGCCGCCGGCCGGCCGCGGGGGCGGGTTGGGCGCGGCCTTCGGGGCGAACGGGTTGGCCGGGGCGGGCGCGGGCGGCTGGGGCACCCCCTCACTGGCGTTCGGGGTTCCAGGTGCCGGGTTCGGGGTGTCGCTCATCGGGTCGTCCTGAGAATCGGCGTGAACAGTTGATGGTATCGGTCGTGCGGAGTGGGGCAACGGCGGGCGGACATCCGGGCGAGCCGAGCGGCGTGAGCCGCCGGGTTCTTGATTCACCCGGCTCCTCACGGAGCACGGCTCGCCATGCCCGCACGTCACTTCACCAGCACCGGGTCGAGCCACACGCAGTGGGCGTCGTGCGCGCTGTTCGGCGCGTTCGCCTCGATCATCACCACCCGCGCGCCGGTCACGTCCACGTCGAACGCCTCCGGCATCTTCTTCCGCTTCATCGGCTTCGACCGCCACACCTCCTTGCCGTCCTTGTAGATGGCGAACGTCACCTCGTCGCGGGCGTCGTTGTCGTGCCAGAAGTCGTTCAGGGCCACCTGCCCCTTCAGTCGGCGGGCCTGCCCGCCGGTGACGAAGCTCATCCGCGCCGCCCCGTTGTTCGGCGGGATGAGGCCGATGCCGTGGTCGTAGTAGGTGCCGTTCACGCACACCCAGCGGTCGTCGTACCCGAGCGCCCCGTTCCGACCGACCGGCCACTCGCCCTGCTTCACGTCGAACGGGTCGAGGTCGTCCAGGAACACCGGGCTGGGCTTGGCCGAGAACTGCGGGTCGATCTCGAACGGCTTCCGCTTCGGGTACGCGGCGGCGTTCGGCTGGGCCGGCGGCTTCGGCCGCCCCTGCGGGTTGCCCTGCTGCACGTTCATCCGCTGCCGCTGCTCCTCCTGCATCTGCTCGAAGTTCTGGATGGCGTTGTTCCGCGCCTGCCGCACGGTGGTGAACAGCCAGTAGCCGGCCCCGCCGCACACGGCCACCACGAGAGCCAGCACGCCGAGCAGGATCCACAGCCACGCCAGGCTGCCCTTCGGCTTGGGCGGCGGCTTCCGCCGGTCGTCGTCGTCGTCATCGTCATCGTCCCAGTCCTCGCGGTACTTCCGCTTCGGCTTCTTCTTCTCCGCCTTCTCCTTGCGGTCGTCGTCGTCGTCGTCGTCGTCCTTCCGTCGGCTGCCCTTGGCCGCGGGGGTGTCAGCGGACACACTGCCCCCGCACGCCGGGCACTTGGCCGACGAGCGGCCGGGCCGCAGGGTTACATTCTCGTCGCAGTCGGGGCAGGTGACGGTGGGCATGGGGATGTGTGGGCGAGCCGAGGGGCAAGACCCCGGGGGCGTGCCGTCCCCCGGGGGCGCGCC
>JANNVG010000759.1:0-8799 GCA_031414395.1 Fimbriiglobus sp. | reverse complement strand
CCGGGCCAGGGGGCGAAAAGGCCCGGCGGGGCCATGATCTGGCGACCCCGGCCCCCACGGGCCGCGGGTGCGTGCGGATGGGGTGCGCACCCGCGGCCCTTGCGGGCCGGGTTCGCCAGATCATGCCCCCTCCGGAACTTTTCGCCCCCTGGCCCGGTCTAGTATTGGTGTCGCGTTCGCCCGCCCCCGTGAGGTCCGCCCGTGCTCCGCTTCGCCCCGCTCGCCCTGCTGCTCGTCGCCCTGCTGCTCGTCGCCCCGGTGTTCGCCGCCGGTGTGAAGCCGACCGACGCCGAGGGCGAACTCATCGCCCTCGTGGAGAAGCTGGGCGGCAAAGCCAAGCTGAGCGACGAACTGGACGTCGAATCCCGCGTGGCGGCGGTGTTCGAGAAGGCGAGCGACGCCGACCTGATCGCCCTGAGCAAGCACCCCGGCCTCGGCTCGCTCGACCTCCGCTCGGCCACCAAGATCACCGACAAGGGGTTCGTCGCCCTGAAAGAAGTGCCCAACCTCCAGCGGCTGTACCTGAGCGGGTGTTCGCTGGAAGTGGCCGACGCCACCGCCGTCGGCTCCCTCCGCCCGCTGACGGTGCTGGTGCTGGCCGGGTGCAAGCTGACCGACGCGGAGGTGGCCAAGTTCGCCAAGCTGAAGAATCTGAAGTCGCTCGACCTGATGGACACGCCCGTCACGGACAAAGTGGTGGAATCGCTCCTGCCGCTCGCCAAGCTGGAAGAACTGAACCTGTCGGGCACGCGGGTGACGGACGCCGGGGCGAAGAAACTGCTGGCCCTGGAAGGCCTTCGGCTGCTGCAACTGAACAACACGAAGGTGTCGGCGGCGGCCATCGCCGACATGGAGGACGAGCTGAAGGCGGGCAAGCGCAAGTTGAAAATCTTGCGGTGACGCGAGCGACGGCGGTTGCGTCCGCCCGGCGGGTGTTCTAGGGTTCGGCCGGAAAGTGTCGCCAGACCTGAACCGCCGCCCCCGCACCGTCCCCTCGGGTGTGACATGTCCGTGCCTACGTCGGTCGAAGAGCTGATCCAACTGATCCGCAAGAGCGGCATGGTGGACGAGGCGCCGCTGAACGCCTACCTGCACCGGCGGCAGGGCGGGCGGGGCCTGCCGGCCGACCCGCGGGAGGCGGCCGACGCCATGGTGGCCGACGGCGTGCTGACCGACTTCCAGGCCGAACAGTTCCTGCTGGGCAAGTGGCGGGGGTTCACCGTCGGCAAGTACAAGCTGCTGGAGCGGGTGGGGGTGGGCGGCATGGGGCAGGTGTTCCTGTGCGAGCACCTGTTCATGAAGCGGCGGGTGGCGGTGAAGATCCTGCCGCCGGCGAAGGCCGAGCAGCCGGCCGCGCTCGGCCGCTTCTACCGCGAGGCCCGCGCCGCCGGCCAACTGGAACACCCGAACATCGTCCGCACGCACGACATCGACCAGGACGGCAACCTGCACTACATCGTGATGGAGTACGTGGACGGGTCGAACCTGCTGGACATGGTGAAGAAGCACGGGCCGATGCCCGCCCCCCGCGCCGCCCACTACATCCGCCAGACGGCCCTCGGCCTGCAGTACTCGTTCGACAACGGCCTCATCCACCGCGACATCAAGCCCGGCAACATCCTGGTGGACCGCCACGGCACGGCCAAGCTGCTCGACATGGGGCTGGCCCGCTTCTACCAAGACCAGTCGGACATGCTGACCATCAAGTACGACGACAAGATCGTCCTCGGCACGGCCGACTACGTGGCCCCCGAACAGGTGGCCAACAGCCACGCGGTGGACGTGCGGGCGGACATCTACGCCCTCGGCGGCAGCCTGTACTTCCTGCTCGCCGGGCACCCCCCCTTCCCCACCGGCACCGTGAGTCAGAAGCTGCTGTGGCACCGCACCAAAGACCCCACCCCGCTGCGGCAGGTGCGGCCGGACGTGCCCGACGGCCTGGCCGCGGTGGTGGCCAAGATGATGCACAAGGACCCCGCCCAGCGGTACCAGACGCCGGTGGAAGTGGCGGTCGAACTGGAGCGGTGGGCGGCGGCCGACGCGCCGGTGCCCACCGAGGCCGAACTGCCGGCGCTCAGCAAGGCCGCCCGCGACCCGGCCGCCGACCGCGAGGCCGCCAGCCGCACGAACATGAAAATGGCCGCCGCCCCGCCGCCGTCGATGGCGGTCGCCGCCTCGCCCGCCGCCCCGCCGCCGAAGGCCACCCGCCCGTCGCCGTTCGCCGCCGAGCCGGCCGTCGCCCTGAGCGTCGCCCCGCCGTCCGGCGACCAGACGCCCAACCCCGGCGGGCGGCCGTCCCCGTTCCAGGTGCCCGCCCCGCCGTCCGCCAGTGAGACGGCGAACGGGAGGGCCGGACAGTCCACCCGCCCGCTGCTGCCGGGGTCGGCGCCGAAGCGTGGCGGCGTCGGCAGTCACCCGCCGTTCCCGGCGCCGGCCGCCGCGCCCGGCGGCTTCCCGGTCATCGCCCCGCTGCCGCCCGACACCCGCGGCCCGCGGCGGACGCTCCTGGTGATCGGCCTGGCCTGCCTCGCCGGCGTCATCGCCGTCGGCACGTTCGCGTACAAGTTCGTTCTCAACAAGCCCGCCCCCGTGCCGGTCGAACAACAACAGACTCAGTGAGAAGGCGGGTTCACCACGAATCACACGAATACCACGAATCAAGACAGCAGCAGGCACGACGGAGGGCAGGAACACACCTGATCTCCTCATTCATCCCTGTCTTCTGTCTTGATTCGTGGTATTCGTGTGATTCGTGGTGAACCCTCTTTACTTCCCAACTGGCACCAACTGCTTCTCGATCTCCGGCGGCATCTCGAACTGCGTCGCCACCGCCGACAGTGGCACGCCGAATTGCGGGATCAGCGCTTCCTTCAGGTTCCCCAACCGCTTCTGCTCGGCCAGCCGCAGCACCGGCAACCGCTCCGGCGGCAGGCCCATGATGCGACACCCGGTCGCGTCCACGGCCAGTAAGTCCAGGCCCATGATGATCGCGCCGACGTGCTTGGCCGTGCCCGCCAGCGGGCCGTCGCCCTCCATGCCCACAATCGCGTCGATGATGGCCAGGTGCGGCGTGTGCGTGAGCGCGATGTCCACGATGCTGTTCGGGATGCCCCGCCAGTGCAGTTCGTTCTTCGGCCACCCGTAGCAGATGCCGGGCAGGATGCCGAACAGGTTCTTCAGGCTGAGTGTCGCCCCGGCCCAGTGGTGCGTCTTCAGTTTCGGCAGGCTCACGAACACGTCGGCTTCGGCAATAGTGCGGGACAGGTAGAGGAACTCCAGCCCCGTCGTGCGGCCGACGTTCGGCACCTTCACCGGCTCGTCGTGGTTCACGTCCACGAACCGCACCCCGCGGGCGCGCAACACGTCGCCCAGCCCGCTCTCGTTCACCAGGAACTGCGCGTTCCGCCAGTGCCCCGGCCCCTCGGCCACGATCACTTCGGCGGCGCCTTCGCGCTGGAACAGGTCGATGACTGCTCCGACGAACTTCGGGTGCGTGTTAATCACCCGGTCGCGGTGGAACTCCACCAGGTTCGGCTTCAGCACCACCCGCTTGCCGGCGACCTGAACATGCTGGCGGAAGTGTTCGAACTGCGTCTGCAAGATGTCGGCGAGCGGGGCGTCGTAACTGTCGGCTTTCGCAATGTGAACGCCGGACGTGACGGGCAACGGCCGCATCGCCCCGGTGCCGCTGAGCAGGAAGTTTTGCACCTTCGCCTTCAGCTTGCCGAAGAAGCCGGCCGACTCGGACGCGGCCCGAACCGGTTCGTCCTTCGCCGACTCGCGGGTGGACCCAACGACCGCGTGCGTGGCGACGGTCGGGGTGTCGGTCAGCTTGAACGGGTTGCGGTTCGCCGTGTTCAGCGCGAGTGCCGCAAGTGCGAGACGGAACGGGCCAGCACCGAGGCCGGAGGGATGGGGTGATCGGTGCCCCACCCCCGGTTGCTGCGCAACCGACCCCTCCCCGCCGGGGAGGGGTGTGGGGTGGTCGGCTCGTTCCACCTGAGCGATTGCCCCCGCCACCCCCACTCCTCCCCGCTGGGGAGGGGTCGCCGAGGGGACGCAGTCCCCCGGCGGGGGTGGGGTTGTCCGTCCCGCCCACTCTTCGGTCTCCGCCACCAGCGATTCCCCGATCGTTCCGTCCAGCTTTGTCAGCGTCTCCCGGGTCGCGGAGTCATCCGCATGCACACTCAGCGCCAGCTTGATCCACGCCAGCGTTTCGAGATCCTTCGTCTGGTTCGCCACCACCCGCAGGTAGCCCTTCGCGGCGTCGACGCGGGGGTTGTCCGTCACCCCTTGCAGGGCCAGCAGCAGCACGCACGTCGAACCCGGAATCGGCTCCGTCTGCTTGCCGAGGATGACGCGGCTGCCGTAGTTCGCCCCGCCGTGGTCGAACGCGCGATCCAACAACAGCCGCAACCCCTCCTGCACCCGAGGGTGATTGCCCAACCCGACGGCTCGCAACGCCAGGCACGCCCACGCGGTCGGCTCCACCCACGAGAAGGTGTCTTCGGCCCACGGCCAGCCGAGCAGCCCGGCGTCGATGTCGCCGGCGTCGGACGTGTCCATCCGAACGACTTTACCCTCGATGCCGAGCAGCTTGTTCGCAATCGGTTGCAGTTCACCGGCCGGGTGGTTCAACGTGCCGCGGGTGAACAGCACGAGCGCCGTCGGCCACACGGCTTGGGGTCGCCCGCGGGTCAGGCGGTAGCTGCCGTCGGCGTTCGCGTGCGATTGAATGGCGGCGAGCGCGGCGACCAACTGTGGGGCGAACCGCTCCGGTTCGGCCGCCAATGCGAGGGCGGCGAGGCAGGAGGGTTCGAGGTGCGTCGGCTGCCCGCGGTGGTAGCCGAACCCGCCGTCCGACGACACGGCCGCGGCGAGCAACTCAACTGGCGAGGGGGCCATCGGGTGCGCTCGGGGGATAGATTTCAGCGGAAGCATAGAACAGATGGTGGGTGAGGCAGGACCAAAAAATCGGGACACGGATGACACGGAGGAAGCAGGGATAAAGAGGATCGGAACAATTCATTTCTTCTGATCCTCTTCATCCCTGCTTCCTCCGTGTCATCCGTGTCCCTCCGAATTGAACCCGAGTATGAAACAAGCGCACTTCGACTGCTTCAGTGGGATCAGCGGGGACATGGTGCTCGGGGCGGTGATCGACGCCGGGGTGCCGGCCGACGCCATCCGCGTGGCCCTGGCGTCGCTCGGGTTGCCCATCACGCTCGAAGTGGAGACCGTCAAGCGGTGCGGCTTCCGCGCCACCAAAGCCACCATCCACGCGACGGACGAAGAAGACTACCGCTTCCTGCCGGACGTGCAGAAGATCATCGCCGCGAGCGCCCTCACGGACAAACAGCGGGCGCTCGCCACCGCCATCTTCACCAAGCTGGCCCACGCCGAGGCCGCCGCCCACGGGATGCCGCTCGAGCGCGTCCACTTCCACGAGGTCGGCGCGCTCGACAGCATCGCCGACATCCTCGGTGCCGCCGTCGGGCTGGATTTACTGGGTGTGGACACGTTCACCAGTAGCAGTGTGCCGACCGGCAACGGGACGGTGAAGTGCGCCCACGGCATCATGCCCGTGCCCACGCCCGGCACGCTGGAGTTGCTCAAGGGCGTGCCGCTCTCCAAGTTCACGGCGAAGGGCGAACTGGCGACTCCGACGGGGGTGGCCATCCTGACGACCGTCGTGAGCAGCTTCACCGACAACCCGCCGATGACGGTGGAGCGCGTTGGCGTCGGGGCCGGCACGAAAGACTTCCTCGAACACCCGAACATCCTGCGGCTGTTCGTCGGCACGGCGAACCCCGACCCGACGAGCCGCGACCGCGAGGGAGCGGACACCGTCACCGTCCTCGAAACCAACCTCGACGACTGCACGCCGGAGGTGATCGGCTTCACCACCGAGCGGCTGTTCGCGGCCGGGGCGCACGACGTGTTCACGACCGCCATTCAGATGAAGAAGAACCGGCCGGGCGTGCTGCTGAGCGTGATCGCATCGGCGGAAGTGGCAGAGGCGTGCGAGGCGATCCTGTTGCGCGAGACGGGCACGTTCGGCGTGCGTCGGCACACGGCCACCCGGAGCAAGCTGCACCGCGAGGCGGTGGTGGTGGACACGCCGTTCGGCCCGGTGAAGGCGAAACGCGGCTGGCGAGACGGAATGGAGATCGTCACGCCGGAGTACGACGACTGCGCCCGCATCGCACGGGAAAAGAACGTGCCCCTGCGGGCGGTGTACGACGCCGTGCGGAGGTGACGTGGTGTCAGCGTTTGCCGGCCGCCTTCAGCAGCTCGTCCGCCCAGCGCGCGTCGTCGCCGACGAGCGGCGGATGCGGGTCGCCGGCGTAGCGGGTGGTGTAGTGGTACGAGCCGAAGTAATACGCCCGATCGACCAACTGTTGCAGATCGAGGACGACTTCCGGGTCGTTGCGACGAAGCGGGATGCGGATGTGGGGCAAGCGGTCGCGGAGGGGGAACGATTCCATCTCCGCTTCCCCACCCCCAACGAGGTAGCGGCAATACGGGTGTTCCGTGCCTTCCAACCCGCGCCGGAACAGGTTGATGACGCAAGCCGGCGCCCGGTTACTCCCCTGCCATTCGACGCCAGCCATGTTCAGGCTGCAAGACAGGCCGTCGTCCGGGTGACGGAACGTCACAATACAAATCGGCTCGTCCTCACCCTGAGCGGGAATCACTCGAACGAGCCGGCGGCGGTTGGGGAAGACTCGGATGCGGGCGACGAGGTCTTCGGGCAGTTGCGGGTTGAGCGTATCGGCGACGTAAACCGTGAGTGCCGCGATGATGTCGCCGAAATGGGGTTCCAAGTACGGGTCCATGCCGGGGAACGGGCTGCGGATCAGGTCTGCCATCGGTCGCCTCCGGGTCGTCCGGTGTAGTTTACCCCCTGACCACGCCGCCGTTCACCCGGATCGTCTGGCCGGTGATGAACTTGGCCGTCGGGCCGGCCAGCCACACGGCCGCGCTCGCCACGTCCTCGGGCAGGCCCCACACGCCCATCGGCGTCTCGCCCCGCACCCGCTCCTGCCACTCGTTCGACGCCCCCTCGCCCCAGGCGGTTCGCACCCACCCCGCCGCGATGCAGTTCACCCGCACCTGCGGGGCCAGGCTCACCGCCAGGCTGCGGGTGAAGCACATCACCGCCCCCTTCACCGCCGCGAACAACTGCCCGCTGTCGCCCTCGAAGCCGGTCTCCGCCTGATCCCAGCCGATGGTCAGAATCACCCCCCGGCCCCGCTGCTTCATCTTCGCCCCCACCGCCCGGCTCAGCCGCATCGTCGCCGTCACGTCCACCGCCAGCAACTCCTGCAACTTCTGGTCGAA
Source organism: Fimbriiglobus sp. (assembly GCA_031414395.1). Taxonomy (GTDB): domain Bacteria; phylum Planctomycetota; class Planctomycetia; order Gemmatales; family Gemmataceae; genus JALHQU01. The sequence continues at coordinate 1,455 of JANNVG010000759.1, read as the reverse complement.
CGACCACTTGGCCGCGTCGCCGGTGAGCGTGTCGGCCCCGGCGTTGCACACCAGCACGTCCAGCCCGGTGCCCCAACTGGTCTCGGCCAGCCGGTCCACGTCCGCCGGGTTCTTCAAGTCGGTCAGGGCGGTCGTCACCGGCACGCTGTAGCGGTGGAAGTGCTTCACCACGTCCGCGGCTTTGTCGGCATCCCGCCCGTGGACGATCACGCTCGCGCCGGCGTCGGCGAACCCTTCCGCAATCGCCCGCCCGATGCCCGACGTGCTGCCCGTCACGAGCGTGCGGAGGCCGAGCAGGTCGCGCTTGCGGTGCGGCTGTTGCGGGTGGGCGAGGGTGACGGCGGCCACCTGATCCGGCGGCAGGGCGTCGAGCAGTTCGCGGACGGTGCGATTGAACACCGGGTGAACGGCGTCGTCGGCGATCTCGGCGAGCGGCTTGAGGACGAACGCCCGCTCGTGCATCCGCGGGTGCGGGATGTGCAGCGTCTCCTCGTCCAGCGCCAGCCCCTCGTACAGCAGCAAGTCCAGATCGACGGTGCGCGGGGCGGAGCGGGTCTGGCGGTCGCGGCCGAGGTCGTGCTCGATGGTGAGCAGCAGCCGCAACAAGGGCAGCGGGGCGAGGTCGGTGGCGAGGGCGGCGGCGGCGTTCAGGAAGGGGGCTTGGTCCTGGTACTCGGGGCCGACCGGCGGGGCGTCGTAGTACGCCGACACGTTCAGCAGTTGAATGCCCGGCTCGGCCCGCAGCCGCCGCACGGCGGCGTCCAGGTTGGCCCGGCGGTCGCCCAGGTTGCTGCCGAGCGCGAGGTGGACGGTGGCCATAGGGCTGTGCCAAGTATCAAGGAGCAAGGGGCAAGGAACAAGTTAGGAGCAGAAGGGCGAAACGGAGAAGGGGCGGGGCCGAAAGGGGGTGATCCCACCTCTCGCCCCCGCCCCGTTTCTCACTCGCGACTTGACCCTTGCTCCTTCCGCGAAGCGGCTCACTTCTTCTTCGCGTTCGTGTCGGCGGCGGCGGCCTCGCCCTCGCCCTCTTCCTTCTTCACCTTCTTCTTCAGGGCGATCTTCTGCACGCGGGTCTTGGGCAGTCCGAACGGGCTTTGCCCGTCCTTGAACCGGCCCTGCTCCTGCATCTTCAGGATCCGCTCCACGCGGGTGAGCACGCACCGGTTGCGGGTGCCGCCCACTTTCCGCTTCAGGCTCTTGTCGATGGACATGACGGGTGGTGTTGGGGTTACGGTGTACGGAGGGCGGGACCGCTCCGGCCCCGACAGATCGGTCATGATAACGGCGGTCGGCGGGCGGGCAAGGGTGGGTTTTCGCCGGGCGACCGAAATTGGGTGTGCGAGAGTCGGCAGTCAGACCCCAGACTTGTCAGCCCGACGCGCGAGCGAGGGGGGCCGTGATCTGTTACTGACCGTCAGGTTGGCAATGCCAGTCCGACGACTTGTTAGCCCGACG
>JANNVG010000758.1:0-4695 GCA_031414395.1 Fimbriiglobus sp. | reverse complement strand
GGGGTGAGGTCTTTTCCTCACGCCGCCGGCGGCGACTCCACCACCGTCGGCGTCGGCTCGTCGTCGAACGCGCCGTCGTCGCTCGTCACGATCTCCACCCCGGTGGGCGTGATGGCCAGGGTGTGCTCGCAGTGTACGCTCGCCAGCCCGTCCTTCGTCACCACCGTCCAGTGGTCCCGCAACACCACCACCTCGGCCGTGCCCATGTTCACCATCGGTTCGATGGCCAGCACCAGCCCCGGCTCCAGGCGGAAGTCCTGCTTGCGGGTCTCCTTGTTCACGTAGTTCGGCACCTGCGGGTTCTCGTGCATGGTGCGGCCGATGCCGTGCCCGACGTAGTTCGTCACCATCCTGAAGCCGGCCCTCTCGGCGTGCGTCTGCATCCGGCTGGCCACCTCGCTCCACCACTTCCGCCGCGGCAGCTCGTCGATGGCGATCTGAAGCACCTCCTCGCCGCACTTGAGTAGCCGCAACCGCTCCGGCCGCACGTTGCCGATGGGGATGGTGATGGCGCGGTCGGCACACCAGCCGTTCAGCCGACAGGCGGTGTCCACCTTCAGCAGGTCGCCATCTTTCAGCACGCGGTCGCCGGGGATGCCGTGGACCACTTGCTCGTTCACGCTCAGGCAGGTGCAGGCGGGGAACGGCACCTTGCCGGGGTAGCCCTTGAACAAGGGGGTGGCGTTGTGCTTGGCGTAGAACGCTTCGACCGCGCGGTCGATGTCGATGGTCTTGGTGCCGGGCTTGGCCATGTCGCGGCAGATGCGCAGGGCACGGGCGACCAGCTTGCCCGACTCCCGCATGAGGGCGATCTCGCGGGCGGACTTCAATTCCGGCGGGCGGTTGTTGTTGCGGTTGAACATGGAAGCCGGGTGGTGCGAGGCGGACTGTACGGCCAGAAGGGGATTATAGCACGGGCACGATTCCCGGTCGCGCCAACAGCCCATCCGGGTGACGAAATGGCTCTTGTAGGGCGGGTCGAGCGGCCGGCGACCGCAACCACGCCTCCGAGAATCGGGGACGCGCACACATCCGATCACCGGCTGCGACGCCCCGTCGTGCGGGGGCGAGGCGGGGCGTCGCGGCCGGCAGTCGGGCGGGCGAAAGTCATCGGGTCGTCATCCACGTCGTTGCGGTCCCCGGCCGCTCGACCCGCCCAACAAGATGTACTCGCCGGGTCGCACGTCACCCGCCGACGCGGAAGGCCATGAACCCGAACAGGCCGAACAGAATCCCCGTGCGGTGCTGGGTCATCGTCACGGTCAGTTGCTTCCCGCCCTTCACGTCGATGCCGGTGAACGACCGCAAGCCGTCGTCCTTGCCGATGAGCATGTCCATCCACCCGCCGCCGCCCGGCCCGCCGCCCAGGTCGGCCACCAGCTTGTTCACCTTCGCCGGGTTCATCAGCACGTCGAACCGCTTGGCGTCCGTCGCCTTCAGTTCCGTCGCCCGCTTGATCTGCGCCAGCCCGTCCGGGCCGACGGCCACGTACACCGCGTCCTTGCCGAACGCCACCCGCACCACCGCGTTCTTCCCGAACACCACATCCAGCCAGCCCGCCCCCTCGGGCGCGGTCAGGGTGTGAACGGCCATCTCGCCCACCTTTTCGGCGTCCAGCTTGATGAGGTCTTGCACCTCCTTCGGGGCGTCCTTCAGCACCTTCCGTACCACCTTCTCCAACGCCGCCGGGTCCGCCACGGCCGCCGCACCGATGAGCGTGAATGTGTCCTTCTTGTCCGGCCCGATCAAGGCCACGCCCACGTCCGCCTTGCCGTCGGCCAGCATCGTGTTCACCGCCTGCGAGAGGGTGGTGAACACCGGCTGCATTTCGTCACCGGCGCCGGCCGCGGTCAGGTCGATCCAGTCGGCGAGGAACTGCCCGGCCGTCTGGCGGACCTCCTTCGGCACGCCGGTGCCGAGCGTGGCGGTCACGCCGCCGACCGCGTCCTTCGTGACGAGTTGGTGGAAGCGGCCGGGCGTCGGGGTGGCCAGCTTCTCGATGTCCACGGCGAGTGTGCTCTTCGCCTTCGGGGTGACGACCACTTCCACGCTCGCGTCGGTCGTCTTCGGGTCGGGGGAGATGCGCAGCGTCACGGTCTCGGCGTCCTTGCACATGGCGGCGGAGTTCGCCTCCACCCACCCGACGCACGCCTTGCCGAATGCCGGGAACCCTTTCGGCATGTCCCGCGCGGCACGGGTTTCGGCGTCGTTCATGGCGGCTTTGCCGCTCGCCCACCAGCCGTCCATCATCTCCTTCAACTCCGCCGGGGCGCGGGTGGGGTACACGGTCGCGGCGACGAGGGCGGTCTCCTTCGCGTCCACGAGGCTGCCGATGGGGATCAGCTTGGTCGGGTCGAGTTCGTCGGCGTCGGCGTTGATGCCGATGTAGGCGTGCCCGTCGTGGAACCGCATCCGCGTGGGCGTGTTCTCGGGCAGCAACCCCCGCCGCATGAGCTGGTACACGCCCTTCGCCTTCGCCTCCTCTTCCACCGAGAAGCCGAGGCGCTCGAGCAGGTCGATGGCCTCCTTCTCCTTGGTGACGGGCACGACGAACACGACGTAGGAGTTCTCCAGCTTCGGCTTCACGTAGGCGAACACGCCGACCGGCTTGGTGGTGTCCACGCCGGCCCAGCCCTTCTCGCCGAGGGCGTCGGTCAGCCCCTTCTCGAACCCTTCGGCGCCGAACGCCTTGGCGTACCCGGCGACGGTGTCGAGCACTTTCTGAACGGACGCCACCTGACCCACCGCCGTGGGCGGGTCGAACTTGGGCGGCACCGGCACCGGGGCGGCCAACAGCGGCCCGGCCGCCACGAGCAGGGCGACCATCAACGACCGGACGAGCGTGGACATGTGAACCTCCGAAGATGGGGAAACGGAGAGACCCCGTCGGGGACCTCACCCCCCGGCCCCCTCTCCCAGGGGAGAGGGGGTGTTCAAGTGGAGGACGCTCCTGATCCACTGGAACCGGGAACGGAGTGACCGGGTGGTCTTTGCTCACCCCACTCACTGCGTTCGGGGTTCCAGGCCGGAAAGGCACTCGCCTTGAACACCCCCTCTCCCTTGGGAGAGGGGGCCGGGGTGAGGTCCCCGACCGACTCCGTCGGCCGCGGTCTCTTTCAACCGCCCGTTCGCACGATATACTACCGACGCCGGTGGCGATGGGGCAATCCGTCGGCCGGGCGTGTCGTCTGGTATGTAACGGGGCGTACCGTCGGGCGGGGTTTGCCGTTGCCCGCCGCGCGCCGCCCCCCGTAGGATAAACCTCCCGCTGTCCCGCCCGCCTTCACTCGGAGCGACAGATGAAGATCCGTCACCCGCTCGCCTTGGTCGCCGCCGCGCTCGCCGCCGGGCTGGCCCCCGCCCAACAGTTTCAGGTCATCGAGAAGCGGGCGTACCCCGCCCAGCCGGCCCAGCCGAGTACCGGCACGACCGAGTACAAGCCGCCGGCGAACGTGGACGCGGACCCGAAGTCGCTGACCGTGTCCGACGACCTGCAGAAGCAGGCGAAGGAGTTGGTGGGCAAGCTGGGCAGCCCGATGTACGCCGAGCGGGAGAAGGCCACCCGCGAGCTGGCCAAGATGGGGCGGATGGCCCTGCCGGCGCTGCAAGAGGCGCTCGGCTCGGCCACCGAGCCGGAAGTGGCCCTGCGGGCCGAGGGGCTGCTGCCGAAGGCGGAAGCGGACGACATGAAGTGGCGGGTGGCCAGCTTCCTGGCCGACGCCGAGGGGAAGTACCAGCACACCCTGCCGGGGTGGGACAAGTTCAAGGCGGTGTGCGGGAACGACCGGGCCAGCCGCAAGCTGTTCGCCGAGATGCTCAAGTCCACCCTCACGCACCAGATGCTGCTGGCGGCGGAGAAGACGGCGGAGGAGGTGAACGGGGTGCTCAACCAGTACCTCACCCGCGTGTACTACCAGCAGAACGGCGGGTTCCGCGGCGGGTGGGGCGGGGGCGACTTCGGCGGCGGCGGCGGCACCCTCCAGCCGGCAAAGCTGCCCGACCTGGTGGCCGCCCTGTTCCTGGAGAGCCAGTTCACCGACCGCGAGGTGATGGTGCAGGTGAACATCCCGTGGGGCGGCGGCGGCAACCAGTCGGTCGCCAACTACCTACACAGCGTGCCGGAAGTGTCGAACGCCGTGTACAGCGGGTCGGGCGACTACGCCGTGCCCATCCGCAAGATCATCGTCCAGTGGATGGACTCCCGCGAGACCGCCCAGCAGGCGTACCAGGCGTACACCTTCTCGCAGAACATCTTCAGCAACGACCGCAAGAAGACGCTCAAGTACGCCTGCCGGGTGCTCGAGGCCGAGGGCGGGCCGAACGGCTCCTACAACAAGTCGAGCATCCTGCAAACCCTGGCCAACCAGCCGGCGGAGTTGAAGGCGGTCATCCCGTCGGTCGCCAAGTGCTTCGAGGACGGCCTGCTCCTTTGGAGCGCGCAGAACGGGTCTCCCCCCAACTTCGACATCCAACTGCGGGATTACGCCCTCGCCTTCGCCCTGCAAGCGACCGACCAGAAGCCGGAAGACTACGGCATGACCCGCAACACCACCGTCGGCACCGGCAAGGTGTTGAACAACCAGCAGGCGTACTACTTCAAGGACGACAACCCGCCGAAGAACCTGGGCGGCGGCGGCGGCTTCCGCGGCGGCAAGTTCGGTGGCGGGCCGGTGCCGGTGGAAGAGCCGAAGAAGG
>JANNVG010000757.1:0-4403 GCA_031414395.1 Fimbriiglobus sp. | reverse complement strand
TCGTCCACACGGGTGAGGCCCTCGGTGGCATCGGGAACGTACTCGCCTGGACCTGGCATACGCCCATCTCCTGACTCCCACGAATCGGATAGTCAGGGTAGGCCGACCGGGGAGAAATGGCACTTGCGGTGCTACAGTCTCCGAAACGGCGTCTGTTCAGAGAGTTCATGGCGGGTGATGCCAGAGTGAGGTGATCCGGCGGCGAGATTACCGACGGTGCAGGCGTTCGGCAAGCCGGGGAAGCGGTAGTGCCAACTCGCCCCGACATCAGGCCCTACGCCCGGCCGATGAGTTTGAGCGTTCGGCGGTCGGGTTCGCCGGCGAAGTATTTGTCGAGCACCTTGCCGAACACCCCGCCCGGCGCCACCGCCGCGAACAGCGTCACGCACGACCGCAGCTTCAAATCATCCGGCGTGCCGAAGATGTCGAACGCCGACTTGCCGACCACCGCGAGCGCCGCCTCGCAGCACTCCACCAGCCGCGGGCCGAGCAGCGGGTGAGCCAAGTACGCGGCGGCTTCGTCCGCACTCGTGACGGCGAACTGCCGGGCCATCGAACTCGACCCCAGCCCGGCGACCTGCGGGAAGACGTACCACATCCAGTGCGACACCTTGTACCCGTCGCGGACCTCGGCGAGCGCGTCCGGGTACACCTTCTCCTGTGCGGTCACGAAGCGGGCGAGGTCGAACGGGTCGGCGGACATGAGTGACACTCCGGGCGAACCCCGCCTGCAAGGGCGGTGGGTGCGTGCGACGGTGACTGGCACCCGCCGCCCTTGCGGGCGGGGTTCGCCAACGACTACTTCTTCGCCGCCACTCGCCAGATGCGGTCGGTCACGTCGTCGGTCACGAGCAGCGCGCCGTCCGGGGCCACGCACGTACACACCGGGCGGCCGTACACGTCGCTCTCGTTCGCGATGAATCCGGTGAGAAAGTCCTCCGGTGGGCCGGCCGGCTTGCCCCCGTTGAACGGCACGAACGCCACCCGGTAGCCGTTGAACTGGGAGCGGTTCCACGACCCCCGCTGGCCGACGAACGCCCCGCCGCGGTACTTCGCCGGGAACGCCTCGGCGGTGTAGAAGCACAGGCCGAGCGAGGCGGTGTGCGCGCCGAGCGGCACGTCGGGAACCAGGGCCTTCTTCACCAGGTCGGGCCGCTCGCCCTTCCGCCGCGGGTCTTCGGTCGCCCCGTAGTAGCTGTACGGCCAGCCGTAGAACCCGCCGTCGGTCACGCTCGTCATGTAGTCGGGCACCAGTTCGTCGCCGAGTTCGTCGCGCTCGTTCACCGCCGTCCACAGGGCTTTCGTCGTCGGCTCCCACGCCATGCCGACCGGGTTCCGCAGACCGCCGCCGAACTCCCGCAGGCCGGTGCCGTCCGGGTTCACTTCCAGGATGCACGCCCGCAGGAACTCTTCCTTCATCCCCTTCTCGCCGACGTTGCTCGCACTCCCCACGCTCACGTACACCTTCTTCCCGTCGGCCGACGCTAGCAGGTTCCGCGTCCAGTGGTTGTTGTACCCGCCGAGCGGCAGGTGCAGGACCGTGGTGCCCTTCGCCGTGATTTTGGTGTCGCCCGACTTGTACGGGAACCGCACCACGCTGTCGGTGTTCGCCACGAACAGGTCGTCGCCGATGACGGCCATGCCGAACGGCTGGTTCAGCCCTTCCAGAAATGTCTCCCGCACCTCCGGCTTGCCGTCCTTGTCCGCGTCGCGGAGCAACGTGATGCGGTTCGCCGACGTGCCGGTGACGGTCTTCGACTCCTTCATCCCCTTCTCGTGCTCCTTGTCTTTGTCCGTCTTCTCCGCGTCGGGCTTGTCCTTCTTGGGCGGGAGGGTGCGGGCCTCGGCCACCAGGATGTCGCCGTTGGGCAGCACGTAGAGCCACCGCGGGCTGTCGAACTTCTCGGCGTACAGCGAGACGGTGAACCCGTCCGGCGCGGTCGGCATTTTGCCGTCCGGCCAGCCGATCACCTTCGGGTGTTTAACGACGGACTTGGAGTCGAACGGCGGGGGTAACTTCGGCGGGTCGGCGGCCAGGGCGAAGGCGGCGAGCAGGATGGCGGCGTGCATGGCAGAACCCGTGGGAATGGCGGGGTTTGTGCCGGCAAGATGTGTGCCGAAATGTGGAACCGGGAACGGAGTGACCGGGTTCGTGTCGCAACCCCGCTCACTCCGTTCGGGGTTCCAACACGATCACTCCGTTCCCGGTTCTTGTCCTCACTGGTACTCGTACCCGACGTGGAACGTCACGCGGCCGTCCGGGTGGCGGGTGATGCTGGTGATGAACACGTCCAACCCGCCGCCGTTCTTCGCCTTACTGCTCGGGATGGTGTACGGGGTGAAGCTGTCGTTCGACGGGCTGGGGAACGGCACCGCCCCGGTCGCCGAACTCGGCCCGCCGCGGCCCTCGATGCCGTGGCTCTCCTCCAGGTACACCTTCTGCGTGCGGTCGCCCGGCATCGCCCGCCAGATGAGCAGCCCCTCGGCCGGCAGCTCGCTGTCGAACCCCTTCTTGCGGCGGTTCTCCAGCAGCAGGTACTCGCTGCCGTCGGTGCGGAGGGGGATCTTCACGCACTGCGTCGGGTCGTCTTCAATCGGCGACAGGGCGATCTTCTGCTTCACCCGCGGGTCGATCATGGTCGGCCTCACCCACCCGAGTTGCGTCTTGCTCCACGCGCTGAAGTGCTGCGGGCGGCCGTTGCCCAACTGCTGGCTCATGGCGCACCACACGCCCACCCCTTCCATGCCGGGCACTTCCGGGCGGGCGTACAGGTCGGGCAGGCCGAGCATGTGGCCGAACTCGTGGCAGAAGACGCTGATGTTGGTCATCTTGTCGGCGCCCTCCTGCACGATGAAGTACGGCCAGCTCTTGTTGTTGTGCCGCACACTCGCCCGGTGCGGCCAGTACAGGCTGCCGCGGGTGACGTTCGGGATCGACCCGCCGGCGTACAGGAAGAACACCCCGTCGTAGTCCTTCAGCGCGTCCTTGTCCTTCGCCACCAGCTTGTCCATCGCCTCGGTCAGCAGGCTGCTCTTCTCGCGGGTGCTGGTGCCGCTGCCGGTGGTGTACTCCAGCCGCTTCTTGCCCACCTCCACCCACCCGGCGAACTTGCCCTCCACCTTCAAGTCGCCGTAGGAGATCTCCTTGTAGTAGTCGGCCATGCTGCCGAACACCGTCTGCCCGGTGGCACTCTTGGCCGTGTACTTGCCGCCGCTGAAGAGCGACTCCTCCCAGTCCTTGTCGGCGATCTTCTCGTTGTGCTTCTGGTCGGGGTACTCGATGCCGATGATGGCCAACTTGTAGTCCTTCCGCTTCCACGCGCTCGGCAGGGTGTCGTTCCACCCGCCGCCAGCACCGAACCCGCCGCCTGGCCGCCCGCCGCCCGGCCCGCCCTGGGTGTCGCCGGTCAGGGTCACTTTCACCTCTTGCGGCTTGCCCTCGCGGGTCAGCTTGAGCGTCACCGTGTCGCCCGACTTTTTGTCGGCCAGCAGGTCGGTCAGGTTGTTCGGCGGCTCGATCTTCTTGCCGTCGAGTTGGAGCAGGATGTCTTTCTCCTTGATGCCGGCTTTCTCGGCCGCGCCGCCCTGGGTGAGGGTGTCCACGGTCAGCCCGCCGTCCTTGCCGGGGTCGCCGATCCGCACGCCCAGCAGCGCCCGAGTGCTCGGCTGCGTCGGCGTGGCCGACGGGGTGATCGGTTTGCTCGTCGCCTTCGGGGTCAGGTTGAGCACGAGCGCTTTGCCGTCCCGCAGGACGGTGAGGGCGACGGCCTCGTCGGCGTTCAGCCCGCGGAGTCGCTCCTTCGCCGCCGCCGCCGTGCCCACTTCGTCGCTGCCGATCTTCGTAATCACGTCGCTCACCTTCACCCCGCCGAGTTCGGCCGGCGATTTCGGGGCGATGTCTTCGACGATCGGCTTGCCCTTGTCGGCCACGTCCACGCCGAGGAACCCCGGCGTCACCACCTTCGCGGGCGCTTCGTCCTTGAACTGCTTCGGGTCGGCCTTCACCAACTCGCCCACCGCCTTGTAGCCGGGGATCGGGTCGAGCTTCTTCGGCTCTTCCTTCTTGGGTTCCTCTTTCTTCGACTCCTCTTTCTTCGGCTCTTCCTTCTTGGGCGGCTCTTGGGCGAGACCGACGAGGGGGAATAGGGCGAGCAGTGCGAGTGCGCGGAGTCGTGTCATGGCGGGTACGAGACCAGCGGGGAAATCACCCGAGTGGGGTGGGAAGTGCTCTCATTTTTATGGCGAACCAATTCGGAATGCGTGAGCAAATGATGAGAGGTGGGACACCGAGCCGGTGACACGTTAGCCCGACGCGCGAGCGAGGGGCCAACCGGCAATGCGGACACGCGACCTGCCCCTCACTCACGGACAGGCGCGTCCTGTTTCCGCGTGACCGCAGGCCC
>JANNVG010000756.1:0-5841 GCA_031414395.1 Fimbriiglobus sp. | reverse complement strand
TCCAGGACGAGTGAAGTAGGCGGGCGGCGCGACGTGAGTGCGCCGGTGTTGCTCTTCGTGTCGGGCAGTGTTGCGGACACCCGGCTCCCTGCCGGTCGCGGTTCCACACCTCCACACCGGCGGACTCACGTCGCGCCGCCCGGCTACTTACGTCTTGGAAGGGCAGCGGGGCGTCGAAGGCGGCGGACTTGTACCGCTCCAGTTGCCGCTTGTAGTGCCAGTTGCGGCGGTCGTCGGTCGTGAGCGCCGTCATCAGTTCCGTCGCCTTCGCGCGGTCGCCGGTGCGGAAGTGCGCTTCGGCCAGCGCCTCGCGGTAGCCCTTGTGGTCCGGGTCGTCGGCCACCGCGTCGGCGGCGTACTTCAGTGCCGTCTCCTTCTGGCGTCGGCAGCCGACCGCCAGCCACGCGGCCTGATACTTCAGCCACGCGCTCTTCGGGTTCGCCTTGATGGCGGCGGCGGAGCGGTCCCACGCGGCGGCGAACAGCTTGTCGGCCGCGGCCGTCTCGCCCTTCTTGTCGAGCAGCAGCACCATGCCGTGAAGCGTCTCGGTGTGCGTGGGCACCATCGCCAGCGCCTCCTCGGCCGTGGCCAGCCCGTCCTTCACTTTGCCTGCGGACACCAGTTGCCGCGCCTCCAGCCCCCGCACGAGCGCCGGCACGTTGGCGTAGGCGAACCCCTCCACGTACACGATGTTCGACGTTTTCAGCACGAAATGCTGGCTCTTCCGCTGGGCGGCGATGGCCGTGGCGTACTCGTGCAGCACCACGCCGGCCCGGCCGACCTGATTCCACACGTTGCCCGACGTGTTCGAGTCAACACCCCACGCACACTCCGCGATGCGGGCGATCTCGGTCCGCATCGCCGGCTTCTCCCCGCGGTTCACCAACTCTTCGAGGAACCGCCCGCGGAGCTGCGGGTTGCCGAGCGGCACCACGTGGGCCAGTTCCATCCGCCGTTTGCCCTCCTTCTCTTGCCCGGCCGCGACGAGCGCCTTGCCGCTCAGGTAGAGCAGCACGGCGTTGTTCGGGTGCAACCGCCAGGCCTGTTCCAGCCGCTTCGCGGCGTCGGAGTGCCGGCCGAGTTCGCTCAGCCAGTCGCCCAGATCGACCCACAGGCGGAACGTCTCGTCCAGCCCGAAGATCCAGGCCCGCGACGACTCCGTCCGCTTGTGCTCGCCACGGTCGGCGAACGCCTCCAGCACCGTCACGGCGCTCTTGGTGTCGCCGTTCGCCCGGTGCGCGGCGGCGAGCGCGAGCGACTGACGAACCGAGTCGGACGACACCGGCATCATGTGGTCCAAATACTCGCTCTTGGCGGCATACTCGGCGGCCGTCTTGAACCACCCGGCGACGGCGTCGGGCTTCAGCTTGCCGGTTAACAACTCCCGCACGGTGCGCATCTGGTCCGCCGGGTCGCCCTTCGCGTCGGCGAACCGCACCACCTTCCACCAGAAGCGGGCGGCGTCGGCGTCGGTCTCGAACAGCGCCTCGAACGGGTCGTACACGGAGGTCGAAATGCCACCGCCGGTCTCGTCCCAGCGGGCTTGCATCTTGCCGAGGAAGCCGGCGGCGATGTGCGGGAAGCCGCTGCGAACGGCCGTGCGCACCAGTTCAGATTGCACCCCGCGGTCGGAGCGGTCGGCCACGTCTTCGAGGGCGGTTAACACCTGAACGGCGCTGTCGCGCTCGCCGAGTTGGGCCAGCAGCCGCGCCCGTTTCAACTTGTACAGGGTGTTCAGCGTGCGGCGGGTGCGGGCGTCGTCGCCGTCGTCCACGGTGCCGCGGTCGTCGGCCAACCCCGCCTTGATGAGGTCGAGTGCGGCGGCGAAATCCAGCCGGGCGATGTAAATGTCGGCGGCGATGTGCGGGGCCGATTCGCTCGCCTTCAGGCGGTTCAGCCCGTCGGCCGTGCGGCCGTTCACGAACAGGCCGACGGCGGCCGGCTCCACGCTGAACCCGCGGGAGTACGACGTGTCGGCGTTGGTCAACTCCTTCAAAACGGCGTCGGCTTCGTCGGGTTTGCCGGCCAGTCGCAAGCGGAACGCCTTCAACCCCTCGGCCGAGTTCGGGCTGCGCGCCGGGCGGTCGATCAACTCGCCCCACTCGCCCAGATCGACGAGCAGGTTGTCGTACCGATCTTCCAGTTGCGGGTGCGAGGCGGCGAGTTCCTTCAGCAGCGTCTTCGCCTTCGCACTGTCGCCCGAAGCGCGGTGGGCGTACACGAGCGCCACCGCCACGCCGAGGTCGTTCGGCCGCTGCTTCCGCAACTCCGTCAGGCGAGTCACCGCGGTCGCGGTCTTCCCACGGGCGGTCATGAACAGCACGTAATCGCGGGCGTGTTCCTCCGACGGGCCGAGCAGGTTCATTTCCAGCAGGCTTTCGGCGACTTCGACTTTACCGTCGAACAGCAGCACCGGCACGCGGGCGGCGATGGCCTTGCCGATGCTCCCGAACAACTGCCGACGTGCGGAGCCGGGCGGCGCTTCGGGCAGGTCGGGCACGTCCTTCGAGAGCATCAGTCGAAGGGCGTGGTGCCCTTCCGCCCCGCCGTCGGCCAGCTTCAGGAGCGCCGCCTCGCGGTCGGTGAATTTGCCGTCACGGAACAGTTGGATCTGCGCGAGCACGTCTTTCGGCGTGTCGGGCGTGATGCCCCAATCGAACTTGGCCAGCACGCCCTCGGCCCGCTCGACCGCTTCAGCCGTCCCGTCCTTCAGCACCAATTCCAGTGCAGGGCGTGCCTTTTCGCCCAGCTTCCACAGGTCGCGGGTGGCGGTCTCGCGGGTGCGGAAGTTCGGGTCGGACAGGTCGCGGACCAGTTCGTCGGGCGTTTTGGTCGGCTTGGGCGGGTCGGCGGCGACAACGAACCCGCAGCCGACGCACACGGCGAACAAGAGGCGGAGGGATCGCATCGGGCATTCTCCGGCGCGAGGAGGTGATGCCTCATCGTACCCCCAACAGGTGCGGCGTGGAAAGGCGGATCAGATGTGATCGGGCGAGCCGAGCGGCGTAAGCCGCCGGGTCGAGAAGAACCCGGCCCCTCACGGGGCACGGCTCGCCATGGACGGATCTCACCGCGGCCAGAAGCCCCGCACCCACGCGGCGAACCCCTTTCGTTTGGGCGGCACTCGCGGTGTGAACGCCGCCAGCTTCACCCCGCTGAGCGCCGCTTTCATCTGCCCGGCATTCTGGTACCGCTCGTTCGGGTCTTTCGCCATCGCCCGAATCACCACCTCGTCGAGCCGGGCGTCCCCCTTCCCCATCTCGGACGGCAGAGCGAACCGGCCGAGCGGCAGCTCGCCCGTCAGCAGTTCGTACAGCACCACGCCGAGGGCGTACACGTCGGCCCGGTGGTCCACGTCGTTCGGCCGCTCCCACTGTTCTGGGGCCATGTAGTGCGGGGTGCCCATCGCCTGCTGCGTGCGGGTGAGCGTCACGTTCTTCGGGTCGGCCAGTTTCGCCAGCCCGAAGTCGGCGATCTTCACCCGCCCGGTCTGGTCGATGAGGATGTTCTCCGGCTTGATGTCGCGGTGTACGACGCCATGCCGGTGGGCGAAGTCGAGCGCGTCGCACACCTGCGGAATCACCGCGAGTGCTTCGACGGTGGTGAGCAATCGATTCGCCATCGCCTCGCGGAGCGTCACGCCGTCGATGTACTCCATCAGCAGGAAGGGCAGCCCGCCGGCCTCACCGCTCTCGTGGATGGTGACGATGTTCGGGTGGTCGAGCTTGGCCATCGCGCGGGCCTCGCGGGCGAACCGCTCGGCGAACACCGGGTCGTCGTCGCCCCGCGGGGACTGCACGATTTTCAACGCCACGACGCGATCCAGCGCCGGTTGCCGGGCCGTGTACACCGCCCCCATGCCGCCCGCGCCGATCAGTTCCAGCACTTCCAGGTGTGGGAAAAACTCGTTCACCTCGGCAGCGGTCGGCGGCGCGATGGGCGACACTCCCCGTCGTAGTCGCGTGCTCGACGGCGACGGCATCGCCCCGCGGATCAGGCACCGCGGGCACAGGCCGTGCGGCGAATCGGCGGGGATGGGGTACAGACACGTCGGGCAGTCGCCGCGAAGTTGCGTCGGGTCGGGGGTGAGCAGCAGCGGGACGACGACGGGGATGGTTCCGGTTTGCGCCGCTGGCGACTTCAGCCGACTCCACCGCCACCACACCATGCCGATGTGGAACGCGCTTCCGACCAACTTCGCCAGCGTGTGCTTTTCGGTGACGACGTCCACCACTACGGCGACCGCCACACCGCCCAGGAAGATGAGTGCCCCGGACTTCGAGAAGACGAACCCCCAGAAGGAGACCGGCGGCTGGCCCGTCGGCCGCGGGGTGTTCGCCTTCGGCAACGCCATCCACAGGAGTACCCCGCCGGCCGCGAGAGGAAGGAGCGTGACGAAACCCCACTCCCGTTCCGCGTCCCCACTACGGGCGGCGAGCAGCACCCCGAGTAACCCGATGCCACACAAGACGATGGCCAGCACGAGCAGGAAGCGCCCCCACCACTGGGGCGTCTGGCTCGATACAACTGGGCGGGCACCCCACCACTGCGGGAATGCCCAGCGGCTGAGCAAGATGGTGGCAACGGTCGCTGCGACCATCGCCCCGAGGAGTGGCATGGCGACGAGGATCGGCGGGGCGTCGGCCTCCCGAACGAGGTACACGGTGCCGACAACGCCAAGTACGACCAACACGACCGGAACCAGGAACATGAGTGCAGGGCGGATCGGTCTCGGCCACTGCCGCGCCGCACGCACCAGCAGCATTCCCCCGCCGATCAGCAGCCCGAGCAAGGTCAGCGCCACCAGTGGGAACAGGCAGGTGAAGGACCAACCAACGGACGTGTCGGCGTTCATGGCTCACCCGTGGGGCGGAAGCGGTACTCACCCCTGTGTGAAGCGGGCCGCGGGAAAGGTTACAGGAGAAAATGGTCGCCGTACTGTGGCCGGTCTCTGTGAGGCCGGTCGGACCGGGGTCACAGACCCCGGCTACAATGTGGCGTCACCCCAGTGCGGCGAACAGGTCACGGATTTCGTCGTCCACGTCGGCCGGCGTGTCCACCGTCTCGGCGATGACCGCTCGCAGCTTGTCGCGGTAGCGCTGCCGCAACCGATGCACGGCCACCTTCACCGCCCCTTCGGTCAGGTTCAGCTTCACGCCCAACTCGCGGTACGCCACGCCGTCGCCGGTGAGCGTCCCCTTCAACACGTCGAACAGGTTCGCCTTGCCGCCCTCCGCGTATTCCGCCCGCAATTCGCGCAACGACTGGTCGAGCAGCGTCATCGCCCAACGGCGCTCGAACTCGGCTTCCGGCGTCACGCGGTCGGCCGGCTCGCGGGTGAAGCGGTCTTCCCCGAGTCCGAAGTCGATGGGCAACGGCTGCACGCCCCCGCCGCGTTTCTCTGCCGTGTCGTGGTCGTGTTGGTTCGCCAGGAAGTGCTGACACGCAGTCAACAGGAAGGTGCGGAACCGCCCGCGAGCGGGGTCGGCGGCGGCGATGTCGTTCTTCTCCAGCAGGCGGGCGAAGAACGCTTGCGTCAGGTCTTCGGCCTTGTGCTGGTCGGGCGTGCGGCGGCGGACGTGAGCATAAACCGGATACCAGTAGAGCCGGCACAAGTCGGCCAGCGCCGCCGACCGCCCCGCGCCATCGGCCTCCCCCGCGGCGGCGACCAGACTCCAACGGGTGGTGCGGAACATATGGTTAGCGTACCACACAACGAGCCGCGACCGCGAGGGAGCGGGTGAATGAACACCCCGCTCCCTCCACACAACGAGCCGCGACCGCGAGGGAGCGGGTGAATGAACACCCCGCTCCCTCCACACAACGAGCCGCGACCGCGAG
>JANNVG010000755.1:0-3048 GCA_031414395.1 Fimbriiglobus sp. | reverse complement strand
TCGGCGACCACTTCCGGAGACGGGTCGGCGGCCGGGTCGAGCGACTCCGCCACGACGACGTGGGCGGGGTCGCTCGCCCCGGCGACGGGGACGACCGGCGTGACGGCCGGGGCCGCTTTGGGCTTGGGTGCGGTGAGGGTGCGCACTTTCTGGTCGGGGACCTTCGAGGGCAGAACGGGCGGCGCCGCGTGGGCGGGCCGTGAGGGGGCGTGCGCGGTCTTGGCCGGACCTTCGGCCATCCGCTTACGGACTTGCTCGGCCTGTTCGGGCGTCAGGCTGTTGAGCTGGTTCTTCACCTTCTCGAAGCCCAGATCCTGACACACGTCGATCAGGGCCTTGTTTTCCAGCTTCAGCTCTTTCGCCAGGTTGAAAACCCGGATGGTCTCGGCGGTCTTCGACAAGCGGCGCTCCTGTGGGGAGCGCCGGCTGCGCTCCCGTTAGCCGCCCGGCGAGCGGCCGGGGGCGGGGGTGAGAAGGATTCTAACGGTGATTCCGGCAGAGGAAAGGGCAACGGCGGTGGTCATGCCGTTGCTCCGTTCTCGTCGTCCGGGCCGGGGGCGGGGGTGGTCAACTCCCCGTCCTCGCCCGTTCGCAGCTCTTCTTGTTCCACGGCGTGCTCCACACTGGCGGTGTCGTTCGGCGAGCCTTCGTGGTAGGCCAGCGGGTGGCCGGGGGCGGGTATGGTCGTCGTCCCCGGTTCGGTCTCCGGTGCAGACACGTCCGCGGCCGGCGGGTTCGCGGCAGCCGCGGCGGCGGCGGCTTCGGCCGCTTCCTGGCGGGCCTGCTCGGCCGCCTCACGCTCGGCCGCGTCCGCCTGATCGCGGGCCGTCCGCTGCTCCTCCTGGACGGCTTCCTCCATGGTGTCCGCGTAGTCTTCGGCGTAGGCGATCACCTCGTCGCCCTGCTCTTCCGTCAGGCTGCTGAACTCGGTGAGCGTCTTGCCGTCCACGCTGCTCAGGTCGTTGTACGACAAAAACCCCTCCCCAATGAGGGCCTGCACCACTTCTTCGCTGGCGTGCGGCAACTGGCCGAACCACCGCTCGGCCCGGTCGAGCGTCTCGGCCAGTTCGTCGGCCGTCATGATTTCCAGGTCCAGCCCCACCAGTTTACTGGCCAGCCGCACGTTCTGACCCCGCCGCCCGATGGCCAGCGACAGTTGGTCTTCTTCCACCAGCACGAGCGCCCGCCCGAGCCGCGGGTAGGTGAACACTTCCGAAATACTGGCCGGCTGGAGGGCGTTCGGGATGAGCACTTGCAGGGAGTCGTTCCACCGCACGATGTCGATCCGCTCGCCGTTCAGTTCCTCGATGATGGTCTTGATGCGGCTGCCCCGCACGCCCACGCACGCGCCCACCGCGTCCACCTTCATGTCGATGCTGCTGACGGCCAGTTTCGAGCGATAGCCGGCTTCGCGGGCGATGGCGCGGATGTCGATGGTGCGGTCCGCGATCTCGGGGATTTCTTCCTCGAACAGACACCGCACGAAGTCGGGGTGCGCCCGGCTCAGCACGATCTTCACCCGGTTGCCGTTCTTCCGCACCTCGAACACGACGGCCTTGATGCGGTCGCCGACGCTGTGCGATTCGCCGGGGATCTGCTCGCTCCGCGGCAGTAGGGCTTCGGTCTTGCCCATCGACAGGATGGCGGTGCCGGCGTCCACGCGGGTGGCGTTCCCTTGCACCAGGTCGCCCTTCTTCGCGCTGTACTCGCCGAACACCATGTCCGATTCGGCTTCGCGGAACTTCTGGATGATGACCTGTTTGGCCGACTGGGCGGCGATCCGCCCGAGCGTCTCGGTGTCCAGTTCGTGCTCGCCGTGCTTGGCGGAGATCTCGCCGGTCGCGCGGTCGATGATGACGTGAACGCCTTCTTCCACGCCGAAGTGTCGCAGGGCCGCCTGCGTGATGCCCTGCTCCAAGCCGGTGAGCAGCACCTCGCGGGAGATCCGCTTCTCCTCGGCGACGGAGTCGATGAGCTTCATCACCTCCTTGCCGATGGCGACGGGGTCTTTCTTCGGCGGCGGCGGCGGTTCGGCTTTCTTGCGGCGGACGGCCATGGGGTTACTCCAGCGTCGGCGTGGATTGTCGTGGTCTTTCTTGGCGAACCCGGCCCGCAAGGGCCGCGGGTGCTGGATCCTCAAGGAGCGGCCGGGTTTACCCCGGTCGAACCGATCCAGACCAGCCGGGGTAAACCCGGCCGCTCTCAGAACAACACCCGCGGTCCTTGCGGGCCGGGTTCGCCAAGAACCGGCGGACTCACGTCGCGCCGTTCGCGCTAAATCGCGTCGCCTGTGGTTCTGTCAAACCACACGCCGCGATCCGGTAACACGGTCCAATCCGTGGGAGTGCCGACCGGGGGCGGCGAACCGGACCGCCACTGCACGCGGACCCGGGAGCGACCCCGAGCCACGGTGAGCAGCCATCCGCTGCCGTCCGGTTCGGCCGAGACTTGCGGCCACCCGGTGATCCCCCCTTCGGAGGAGTCGGGCGACCGTGGCAAGACATCTTCGGGCCGAAAGCCAAACGTCAGGCGAGGCGTCGGTGTGGCGGTCGCGGCCAGCTTCGCCCGCAGGCGAGGTGGCAGCGGCACGCGGACCGACCCGTCTTCGGCAAAGAAGACGGTGGGGTCGCCGTCACTCACGCTCCCGTCCAGCAGGCTGAACGAGCCGAGACAGAACGCGACGAATCGGTTGCCGGGGCGGGATCGCAGCTCGTCGGCGGTGCCGATCTGCTGCACTTTCCCGTCCCCCAGCACCCCGATGCGGTGGCCGAGGGCCAGCGCGTCAGTCGGGTCGTGGGTGACGAAGAGTATTGTGGGCGACGCTTTCTCGGCGAACAAGAGCAAATCGGCACGAAATTCCGCCCGGAACATCGGGTCGAGCGGCGCGAACGGTTCGTCCAGCAGCCACACCGGGCGTTCGGCAAGGAGTAGTTTCGCCAACCCCACCCGCTGGCGCTCGCCACCGGACAGCTCGTGCGGCCGACGGGCGAGCAGGTGGGTGAGGTGCAGATCGGGTGAACCGGCGGCGTGAGCCGCCTGGGTTGCAGG
>JANNVG010000754.1:0-1759 GCA_031414395.1 Fimbriiglobus sp. | reverse complement strand
GTAAGTCGTGCTGCACCTTGTACGGGTTCTCGTCGCCGGCCGGGGCGTCGATGAACGCCAGCGCCCACCGCTCGGCCTCGGTCATCTGGTCGGCGTGAACCGTGCCGGCCGGGTGTTCCTTCGCGGACTTCGCCGCGTACTCCCCGGCCCGCTTGCCGAACACCAGCAGGTCCGACAGGGAGTTGCCGCCGAGGCGGTTGGCCCCGTTAATCCCCGCCGCACACTCGCCGGCGGCGAACAGGCCGGGCACCCGCGACATCTGGGTGTCGCTGTCCACCCGCACCCCGCCCATCACATAGTGCGTGGTCGGCCCCACCTCCATCGGCGTGGTCGTGATGTCCAGCCCGCCCAGTTCCTTGAACTGGTGGTACATGCTCGGCAGCTTCTTGCGGATGCGTTCGGCCGCGTTGCCCAGCCGCGACTTCACCCACGCGGCGTCCTTGTACCCGTCGAACGCCCCCGGCTTGGTCAGCCACGACACGTCCAGGTAGACGCCCCCGTGCGGGCTGCCGCGGCCCTCCTTCACCTCCCGGCGGATGCACCGGGCGACGTGGTCGCGGGTGAGCAACTCCGGCGGTCGCATCGCCTCCTTGTCGCCCAGGCAGTACCGCATCCCTTCCTCCGGCGTCTTGGCCGTCTGGTTGCGGTAGTTGTCCGGGATGTCGTTGAACATGAACCGCTCGCCCTTGCTGTTCGTCAGCACCCCGCCCTCGCCCCGCACCCCTTCCGTGACCAGGATGCCCTGCACCGACGGCGGCCACACCATGCCCGTGGGGTGGAACTGCACGAACTCCATGTCGATCAGTTCGGCCCCGGCCAGGTACGCCAGCGCGTGCCCGTCGCCGGTGTACTCCCAACTGTTGCTGGTGATCTGGAACGCCTTGCCGATGCCGCCGGTGGCCAGCACCACCGCCTTCGCCTTGAACAGGACGAACCGCCCCCGCTCGCGGTAGTAGGCGAGCGCCCCGACCACCCGCCCGCCGTCGGTGAGCAGCCGCACCACCGCGCACTCCATGTGCACGTTGATGCCCTGGTGGATGCCGTGATCCTGAAGAGTGCGGATGAGTTCGAGGCCGGTGCGGTCGCCGACGTGGGCCAGCCGCGGGAAGCGGTGCCCGCCGAAGTTGCGCTGCAGAATCCGCCCGTCCGGGGTGCGGTCGAACACCGCCCCCCACGCCTCCAGTTCGTTCACCCGCGCCGGCGCCTCCTGGGCGTGCAACTGGGCCATCCGCCAGTTGTTCACGTACTGCCCGCCCCGCATGGTGTCGGCGAAGTGGACCCGCCAGTTGTCCCGCTCGTCCACGTTCGCCAGCGCCGCCGCGATGCCCCCTTCGGCCATGACCGTGTGCGCCTTGCCCAAGAGCGACTTGCACACCAGCCCGACGGACACGCCCGCCGCCGACGCCTCGATAGCCGCCCGCAGGCCGGCCCCGCCCGCGCCGATGACGAGTACGTCGTGTTCGTGAGTCTCGATGTCAGTGGTCATGAGTCATTGGTCCTTCGTCATTTGGCGGCGTCATTGTCTTCAGGCCGAAGGCCTGGGAGTGCTCAGCCCAGGGCAACGCCCTGGGTCCGCCGGTCCAACCACCCTTCACCCCGAAGGGGTGGGAGAAACGTCTCGCAGGCCTTCGGCCTGCGGGTGGTTTGCTTCCCGCGACCCAGGGCGTTGCCCGGGGCTGACGACTCTCAGCCCGTCGGGCTGCTTCGAACAACACGATCCGCCAAACACTCCACACGCCCCAGGAACACCACCAGACAT
>JANNVG010000753.1:0-13612 GCA_031414395.1 Fimbriiglobus sp. | reverse complement strand
CCCAGGGTCAGCCACTCGTCGCCCTGGGTGGCGTTGGCGAACCGCACCGGCTTGCCGCCCTTCAGCGTGTTCGGCACCCGCACGCCCAGCGTGTATTTACCCGCCTTCACCCCGCTCACATCGAGCGTGTCCGCCCACACCCGCGGCTTGTCGCCGGGCAGCAACCCCGTCAGCTTGCCAGTCGCCGCGAACGTCTTCACCGGCTTGTCGTCGGCCAGGAGTCCGTATTCGGCCTTCCAGTCGTAATAGAACGGTGCCACCCCGCGGTTCTCGATTTCCAGTGTCACGCTCAGCTTACCGTTCTTCACCTCGCCGACGGTCACACCGGGGCAATGGAACTCGTACCCCATCCGCCGCACCTGCTCCTCGGCCCGTGCGATGCGATCCGCCTTCTGCTTCTTCTCGAACATGCCGCTGTCCATCAGCCATGTGGCGTGTGTCGCCTCCACGCACTCGCGGAAGTTCTGGACCTCCTTCTTCCCCGGCTTGTCGTCGAACACTTGGCCCCACGCCTCCGGGCGGATCTCCCCGCCGATGGGGTGCGTCTTCCACTTGTCTTCCGCACCCGCTTCTTTCAACGCGGTCATGTAGAACCAGCCGTCGTTCTTCTTGCCGGTGTGCAGGGTGGCCCACGCGAACGAGTCGTCGTGGTAGCCGAACCCGCGGTCGGAGTTCTTCGCCTTCTGGTACGTCTTCGCGCCGGCCGGATACCGCAGCAGCACGGGCGTGGTCTTGAACGCCGCTTCGTAGGCGTCCATCACTTCGAGCTGCACCGCCTTGCTGGCGAACAGTTCGTCCTTCGGGTACGTGTGCCACTCGCCCCACGAGCCGAGCAGTCCGGCCGTGAGGAAGCCGATGCGGGGGTCGCCGTCGTACTTCTTGCCGAACGCGGCGAGGAAGCCCTTGAGCGACTTCCGCAAGTTCTTGTCCTCGTAGTCGGGCGTCTCGATGGGGGCGGGCGGCTCTGGCTGCGTCTCGGTGTACAGCCACTTGTGAACCTTCAGCCCGTCTTTCACGAGGAACTCGGGGATGACGCCCTTCTTGCCGGGGTACTCCAGGAAGATACGAAGCACCGCCTGGTGCCCGCGACCGGCGATGTCGTCGAGCAGCGCTTCGAGCGGCTTCCAGGCGAACTCGTCGTACCCCTTCACGAGTGCCGAGTACGGCAGGTAGTTGAACTCCAGGCTGTGCGGGAACGCCTTCCGCACGTCGGCCTGATACGGCACCAGCCCGCGGAGCGGGTTGTCCACCGGGGCCGGGGCGTGCTTCAACTCGACGCGCTCCGCGGCGAACGCGGGGGCGGCGAGGAGCAACAGGAGAGCGAAGCGGCGCATGGGGAGTTACCTTGCGTACAGTTGGTGTTCGGGGTCGAGCCAGACGACGTAGAACACGTCGCCGATGAAGTAGCCGTGGACGCGGCCGTGGGCATTACTCGACAGGCTGAACTGGTACGGCACGATCTGGCTCCGCGCGATGGCGTTGATGTGGGCGAAGCCGGCCGGTTCCGTCGTGTCGGCCCAGTGGATGCGGTGACACCGGAGGGCCGGGTGTCGGCTCGACAGGAGTTCCAAAACGGAGAGGGAGCCGAGGTCGCGGAGGCGTTCGAGCAGGGCGAGTAAGTAGTTGACCGACCCGCGGGCCACCTCGAACGGCGGGCGGTGGACGAAGTACCGGAACGAGAAGCTCACTTCGGGAGCTCGCGCCGGAACGGGCGGCGGGGGAGGTGAAACCCTACCCCCGGACGGCCTCTGCTTGCCGGCTTTCGCCATTCTGCTTCACCCATTCGGAGGCAAAAAACTCTTTCATGTCTCGCACCGAGAGGGCGGCGTCCGTCGCCTCATCCCGCCGCAAATCGCCCCGGGCCTTCAGCCACGGCGGTTCGGTGATGCTGATCCGCTCCAGGTCGTAGCTCGACAGGTGTCCGTAGGCCTCCCAGATGTCCTTGACGTGTTCGACCAGTTCTGGCGGCAGGTCGTCGAGCTTCGCAGTCGTGTCGAGCGGGCGGTGGCCGAACGGGCGGAACCGCTCGTACACCGTCGGCACCGTCGGCCCATACAGCCACGCCTCGATGCGGTCGTCGAACAGCGGTTCCGCGTGGTCCACCAGATACCACCCCTGGCAGTAGTAGAGCAGCCGCGCGAGCCTCAGGTTGCTGACGTAGTCGCCGTGTTCGGCGCAGAACGCGAGGATGGCGTCGGCCACCTGGTCGGCGGTGTACTTGGCGGTCATGCCGGGTGCCCTTCGGTGGGAGTGTCGGCCATTGTATCCACCGCCTTCGGCGGGCCGAACAGCCGCTCGGTCGCCCACTGGATGGCGAAGAAGAACACCGGGGTGAGGAACACGCCGAAGGCCGTCACGCCGATCATGCCGGCGAACACGGCCGTGCCCAGCGTGCGCCGCATCTCCGAGCCGGCCCCCGACGCAATCACCAGCGGCACCACCCCCAGGATGAACGCCACGCTGGTCATGATGATGGGCCGCAGCCGCAGCCGGCACGCCTCCAGTGTCGCCTGCCTCACGCTCGCCCCCGCCTGCCGCCGCGACCGCGCGTACTCCACAATCAGGATGGCGTTCTTGCTGGCCAGCCCGACCAGCACCACGAACCCGATCTGCGTGAAGATGTTCACGTCGTACCCGGCCCACCGGCAGCCGAGCAGCGCCGACAGCAGGCAGAGCGGCACCACCAGGATGACGGCCAGCGGGAGCGTCCAGCTCTCGTACTGCGCTGCCAGCACCAGGAACACCAGCACCACGCTGAGCGCGAACGCCCACAGGGCCGTACTGCCCGTCTCCTGTTGTAGGAAGGCCAGTTCGGTCC
Organism: Fimbriiglobus sp.; assembly: GCA_031414395.1. Taxonomy (GTDB): domain Bacteria; phylum Planctomycetota; class Planctomycetia; order Gemmatales; family Gemmataceae; genus JALHQU01. The sequence continues at coordinate 10,794 of JANNVG010000753.1, read as the reverse complement.
ACTCGGCCTTCGCCGTCGGGGTGTCCTTCAACCCCTCCTCGGCCAGCTTCTTGAGCTTGGCCATGGCCGCGCCGCTGCTGGTGCCGGCGGCGGGGGTGGCGGTGATCGGGGCGGTCGGGTGCAGGTTGTACCGCACCACCAGCGTCGGCCCGGTCCGCTCCTTCGGCGTCAGGAACCGGCGGATCGGCACCATCTCGCCCGTGTGCCGGTTGGGCACCTGCACGGCGTTCAGGCCGTCCAGCCCCTTGCGGTACTTGGCGTCGGCTTGCACGTTCACCTGCCAGGTGCGGCCGAAGCGGTTGAAGTCGTTCACGTACTCCGAGCCGAAGTACTGCCGCAGGGCGGTGAGCACGTCGGCCACCGCCACGCCGGTCGTCTCGGCCGCGTCGCGGTCGAACTCCAGCCACACCCACGGGCTGTTCGAGTTGGTGCCGCTGAACGCGCCGGCCAGCTCGGGCGTCTCCTCGTTCGCCACCTTCACGATCTGGTCCGCGTGCCGTTGCAAGTCGGCAGTGGTCTTGTCGTCGCCCACGCGGTCTTCGAGCATCAGGCGGTAGCCGCCGGCCGCGCCCAGGCCGTCCACCGGCGGGGCGGGGAACACCGTGACGACCGCCTGCGGGACGGCGGCCAGGCAGTCGGCGCGCAGGCGGGCTGCGATGGCATCGGCCGACACGTCCGGCGAACGGCGGTGGTCGAAGTCGTCGAGCATGACGTACACGGTGGCTACGTTCGCCGCGTTCCCGCCCAGCACGGCCGAGTTGCCGGCCACGGCGACGGTGTGCCGCACGCCGGGGATGCCGCGGGCCACGCCGTCCACAGTCGCCGCCGCCTTCTCGGTGGCGGTGAGCGACGCCCCCTCCCGCAGTTGCACGTTCACCAGCAGGTAGCCCTTGTCCTGCGGCGGGATGAACCCGGTCGGGGCGGTGTCGAACTCGTGGTACGTCCAGTACACCAGCCCGCCGAACGCGACTAGCACCAGCGGCGCCACCCACAGCCCGCCCTTCACCGCCAGCAGATACCCGTCCGTGAACAGCTTGAAAAACCACTCGAAGGAGAGGGACACCAGCACGCCGACGGCGAGGGCGACGAGGACGGCGACCACCTCCGGGACGACCGACCGCACCACTTCGGGCAGGTGCGGGGCCAGCCACTCGTCGGCCAGCGGGCGGACGTGCGGGGTGAGCAGGAACAGGGCCGAGCCGGCGAACGCGAGCGGGATGAGCAGGTGGCGAGTGAAGCGGCGGTTCCCGCCGGTGCCGGCCTGCGGGCGGAGGAGCAGGCCGCACAGGGCGGGCGACAGGGTGAGCGAGTTGAACGCCGAGAGGAGCGTGCTGATGGCGATAGTGACGGCGAACTGGCGGAAGAACTCGCCGACGATGCCGCTGATGAAGACGCACGGCACGAACACGGCCGTGAGGACCAGCCCGACGGCCACCACCGGCCCGCTCACCTCCTTCATCGCTTTGGCGGTGGCGTCTCGCGGCGTCATGCCGCTGTCTAAGTGGTGCTGCGCCGCTTCGACGACCACGATCGCGTCGTCCACCACGATGCCGACCGCCAGCACCAGCCCGAACAGGGTGAGGGTGTTCAGGCTGAACCCGGCCAGGGCCATGGCGCCGAACGTGCCGACGATGGCCACCGGCACGGCCGCCAGCGGGATGACCGCCGACCGCCAACTCCGCAGGAACACGAGCATGACGAGCGCCACCAGCGACACCGCATCAACGAGCGTGCGGACCACCTCGCTCACCGACTCCTGAATGAACGGCGTGGTGTCGTACACGATCTCGTACTTCACCCCCGGCGGGAACCGCGGCTCCAACTCCGTCATCTTCGCCTTCACCTTGTTGGCCGTCTCGATGGCGTTCGTGCCGGGCAACTGGTAGATGGCCAGTGCCACCGACGGGCGGCCGTTGAGGGTACACGCCTGGTCGTAGGCGAGTGCCCCCAGCTCGATGCGGTCGGTCACGTCCTTCAGCCGCACCGCCCGCCCCTGCTCGTCCGTCTTCAGCACGATCTCGCCGAACTCGGTCGTCTCGGTCAGCCGCCCGCGGGTGTTGATGGTGAACTGGAAGGCCTGGCCGGTGGGCACCGGCGGCTGGCCGATCTGCCCGGCCGCCACCTGCGCGTTCTGCTCCAGGATGCCGGCCCGCACCTCGCCCGCGCTCAGCCCGCGGGCGGCCAGTTTGTTCGGGTTCACCCACACCCGCATGGCGTAGTCCCGCTGGCCGCGGAACTGGATGTCGCCCACCCCCTCCAGGCGGGCCAGCTCGTCGCGCAGTTGGATGGTGGCGTAGTTGCTCAGGTACAGGTCGTCGTTGTCCGTCGGGCTGCTCAGGTTAATAATCATGAGCGTGCCGGTCGCCTTCTTCTTCACCGTCACCCCGCGCCGCTTCACCTCGTCGGGCAGTTTGGGCGTCGCCGTGTTCACCCGGTTCTGCACCAGCACTTGCGCGATGTTCAAGTCCGTGCCCGGCTTGAACGTGACGGTGAGCGAGTAGGTGCCGTCGTTGGCCGAGGTGCTGCTCATGTACAGCATGTTCTCGACGCCGTTCACGTTCTCTTCGATGGGGGCGGCGACGGTGTCGGCGATGGTGCGGGCGTGCGCGCCGGGGTAGGTGGCCGACACCTCGACCGTCGGCGGGGTGATCTCCGGGTAGAGCGCCACCGGCAGGCGGAACAGGCCGACCGCCCCGCCGAGCGTGACCAGGATGGACAGCACGGCGGCGAAGATGGGCCGGCGGATGAAGAAGTCGGCGAACACCATTCAATCCCCGTGGCGGGTACAATCAGGCAGGACGACCTTCGGAGGGCGAACCGTGTGGCCGAACCTGCAACGCATTCTGGATGCGACTGAGGCGTTCGAGGGGAAGGCGAACCCCGAACTGCGGCGGATGTACGAGGTGATGTCGTCGACCGGGCCGTGGCAACCAGTATCGCTGCGGGCGGATTACCGCCGACGCCGCGACGAACTGCGGCTCCGCTTCCCAGACCAATGGGTGCTGTACCACTTGCGGATGGATTACGAGACGGGCACGTCCGAGTTGGAGGTCGCCGGCGCATTCCGGACGTTGGAAGAGGCGGTGACGACGGAGAACGCCCTGCCGCCCGACCAGCGGCGGTACACGGTGGAGTTCGTCGAGGCGACTGACCTGAGCGTGGTCCACGTCTCGACGCCATTCGTCGCCGATCTCGATGGCGAATCGGCCGCCCCTCAAGCCGTCGAGGGGTAAATGACCCGCTCGCCCTTCTTCCGTTGCCAATACCGTCAGGACCGTCACCCCACACGCGGGATGGGGTACCGGATTCGTGGGCGGTTCGAGTTCCGACGCCCGGATCCGACTGACCCGACCCGTAGCCATTTCACCCGGCCTTTGGCGTTCGACCTCGACACTGGCGCGGCAGATTCGCTGGTGGATGACACCTTTGCCGCCGCGAACGGGTTTGCCGACTTCCGGCAGTTGGGCACCCCCACGCGAGTGATCGGGTACGACGCCGCGTCCACCCCACTCCCGGCGTGGCGGGTGTATCGCTGGGTGCGCGTCCGTGATTACGCCGACGGCGTGCCCCCCTTCCCGGCTGGCGATCCGGGCGGGTTGGCGCACCTGGAATTCCGAATCGCGCTCGTCGTGGTGCCCGGCGTGACAGTGCCGACGCCGCTGTTCGGCCTCCGCGACATGCACAACTACTTCGGCCTGGTGTCGAGCGGCGACGAGTACACGTTCTACCCGCGCCAGATCAGTGGCGTTTTCCCCCTCGCCACCGACGGCGGGCAGGGGGTGCGGGAGATCACCGAATCCGGTCACGACGGCACCGCCTTCCTCGGCGTCGGTTTCACGTTCGCTTTCTTCGCCGCGACCCACCGCACGAGTGCCCGCAGCCAGCCGAACGCGAACACGAACAGGCTCCACTTCACCACCCACCGCACCTCCGCCGACTTCACCACCCACGTCTCCGTCAGCCAGTCGATGAGCACAAAGAACACCGGCGTGAGGAACACGCCGAACGCCGTCACCCCGATCATGCCGGCGAACACCGTCACCCCCAGCGCCCGCCGCATCTCCGCCCCGGCGCCCTCCGCGAACGCCAGGGGCGTGACGCCCAGGATGAACGCCACGCTCGTCATCAGGATGGGCCGCAGCCGCAGCCGGCACGCGGCCAGGATGGCATCCCGCCGGCTCGCCCCGCCCTCCCGCTGGTGCTTGGCGTACTCGACGATCAGGATGGCGTTCTTGCTCGCCAACCCGACCAGCACCACCAACCCAACCGCCGTGAACAGGTTGAACTCCTGCCTGGCCAGCCACACACCGGCGAGCGCCGAGATGACGCACATGGGCACCACCAGGATGACCGCCGCCGGCAGCGACCAACTCTCGTACAGGGCGGCCAGCACCAGGAACACCACCACCACGGCCAGGGCGAACACCAGCACGCCGGTGTCGCGGCTCCGCCGCTCGATGAACGCCAACTCGGTCCACTCGTAGGCCATGTTCTTCGGCAGGTCGCGCTCGGCCAGTTGCTCGAACACGGCGATGGCGTCCCCGCTGCTCACGCCCGGACTCACGTTCGCGTTGATGGCCGCCGCCGGGTACGTGTTGTACCGCGTCACCACCAGCGGGCCGCTGCCCGCCGTCACGTCCGCCAGGGCGCCGACGGGCACCAGCTCACCCGCCTTGTTCCGCACCCGCAGCCGCTTCACGTCGGTAATCTGGTTGCGCGACCCGGGCGCCGCCTGCACGTTCACCTGGAACGTCCGCCCGAAGCGGTTGAAGTCGTTCACGTACCGCTGGCCCAGAGTCGCGCTCATGGTGGCGTACACGTCGAGCGGGTCCACGCCGGCGGCCACGCACTCGGCGTCGTTCACGATCACCCGCAGTTGCGGCGAGTTCACTTTGAACACGGTGAACGGGTTCTGGTAGATGGGCGCGACCGCCGGCTTGCCCTCGTCCGGCACGGGCGTGCCGGGGGCCGGCTGGAGGCGGGCCTGCGCGATCAGGTGCTGCGTCTGCTCTTCCAACACCTTCGGCCCCAGCTCGCCGCGGTCTTCCACCATCAGGCGGATGCCGCCACTCCTCCCCAACCCCGGCACGGCCGGCGCCGGGAACACGTTCACCGTCGCCTGCGGGACGGCCGCGTTGACCCGCTTGTTCAGCCCGGCCGCGATCACCGCCGAGTACAACTCGGGCGTGCGGCGCTGGTCGAAGTCGTCCAGGATGATGAACATGCTGCCGAAGTTCGACCCGTAGGCGCTCAGGGCGAACGAGTTGCCGGCCACCGCGTTCACGTGCCTCACGCCGGGCGTGTCCTTCGCCACCGCCGCCACCTGCCGCATCGCCTCGCGGGTCTGCTCGGCGCTGCTGGCGTCGGCCAACTGCACGCTGGCGATCAGGTACCCTTTGTCTTGCAACGGGATGAACCCGCTCGGGATCTGCTGGTAGGTGCGATGCCCCAGCACGCCCAGGCCGGCGTACACGACCACCAGCAGCAGCGGCACCCGGATGAACGCGCCCACCAGCTTCGTGTACACCCACCCGCCGCCGGCAAAGCCCTTGTTGAACAGCCAGAAGAACCAGCCGAGGGCGAAGGTCATCACCCGCGTGAGCACGTCCGGGCGTGCCCCCTTCGGCTTCAGCAGCACCACCGCCAGGGCCGGGCAGAGGGTGAGCGACAGGAAGGTGGAGATGAGCGTGCTGATGGCGATGGTGAGGGCGAACTGGCGGAAGAACAGGCCGACGATGCCGTCCAGGAACATGCACGGGATGAACACGGCCGTGAGCACCAGCCCGACGGCGATGACCGGCCCGCTCACCTCGCTCATGGCCTTCAGCGTGGCCTCGCGGGGACTCAGCCCCTTCTCCAACTGGTGCTGCACGGCCTCGACCACCACGATCGCGTCGTCCACCACGATGCCGACCGCCAGCACCAGCCCGAACAGCGTCAGGTTGTTGATGCCGAACCCGACGGCGGACATGGCGGCCAGTGTGCCCACAATCGCCACGGGGATGGTGGCGAGCGGGATGATGGCGGCCCGCCAGCTCTGCAAGAACACCAGCACCACGATGGCCACGAGAATCGTCGAATCCCGCAGCGCCTTCCACACCTCATTGATGCTCGCCTGGATGTACGGGGTGGTGTCGTACCCGATCTCGTAGATGATGCCGTCCGGGAAGTCCTTCTCGTACCCCTTCATCTTCGCCTTAATGGTGTCGGCGCACTCCAGCGCGTTCGCGTTCGGCTCCAGAAAGACGGCCAGCCCGACCGTCGGCTTGTTGTTGAAGCGGTTCTCGATGTCGCTCGACCGCGCGCCGAGCGTCACCTCGGCCACGTCCTTCACCCGCACCAGTTGGCCGTCGGGCCCGGTGCGGACGATCACCCGGCCGAACTGCTCGGGCGTTTCCAGCCGCCCCTGCGTGCTCACCGTCAGGTGCGTGTCGGTGCCGGTGTCGCCCCCGCCCATGTGCCCGAACGCCACCTCGCGGTTCTGCCCCCGCAGGGCGGTCAGCACGTCCAGCACGGTCAGTTGCCGCGCCTCCAGCTTGTCCGGGTCCACCCACACCCGCATGGAGTAGTCGCGCTGGCCGAAGATGAGCACCTCCGAAATGCCCCGCACCCGCACCAACTCCTCCCGCAGGTGCAGGGCGGCGTAGTTGCTCAGGTACAGTTGGTCGTAGCTCTGGTCGGGCGAGTTGATGGACACGGTGAGGAGGATTTCGGGCGACCGCTTGCGGGCGATCACGCCAATCGCCCGGACGGTCTCGGGCAGCTCCGGGATGGCCAGGTTCACGCGGTTCTGCACCATCACTTGCGCCACGTTCAGGTCGGTGCCCGTCTCGAACGTGACGGTCAGGGTGTAGCTGCCGTCGGACGTGCTCTGACTGGACATGTACAGCATCCGCTCGACCCCGTTCACCCGCTGCTCGATGGGGGCGGCGATGGTCTTGGCCACCACGTCGGCGCTCGCGCCGGGGTAGTTGCAGTCCACTTGAATGGTCGGCGGGGTGACGGGCGGGAACTGCGACACCGGCAACTGCGTGTACGCCAGCCCGCCGGCCAGCGTGAGCACCAGGGCGATCACGACGGCGAAGATCGGGCGGTCGATGAAGAAGCGGTGCATGGGGTGGGCGCGTCGGCAGGGGACGCACGTCAACATACCGACCCGGCGGGCGGCGGCTTACGCCCGGTTGGACTTGCCCGGAAGCGACGGTCGCTGATACCTTCCGCCCGGTTGATTCGTCCGCAAGAGTGATGCCATGCGCAGCAGTTGTTTCGTTCCGCTCGCCCTGATTGTCGTGGTCGCCCCGCTGGTGTCCGCCGGACCGCTGTCGCGGCCGTACTGGAAAGTGCCGTGGTCGTACTACGTCCGCGTCATCTACCCCGAAGACTACGGCGACGCCTTCCGCGTGGATTTGCCGAACGGACCGACCGGGGCGTCGAACAGCCACGACGGGTACTACACCGTGTTCGACCCGGTGTTCGGACGGCTGCCGCGGGCCGGGAACCCGGACGAGCAGAAGTACGCCTTCACCGCCGAGTTCACCATCACCGACACCGACTCCGGCGAGTCGGGGGTGTTCACCTTGGCGGCGGTCGGGTCAGCGAGTTACGTCGAATACGGGTCGTACGGCTGGACGAGTTACGGCATCGGATACCCCGAGCAGTGGCAGGACCAGAACTCCTGGTACTACCGCACCGAAAAGCTCGGGGAGAACGAGTACGCCATTCAGGGGGCCGGGAACGCGTTCCGCTTGCACGCCGTCGCCCCCGACCACCCCCACGTTCCCGAGCCGGGTACGCTGGCACTCGCCGGAATCGGACTGGCGGCGGTCGGCGGGTGGTGGGTCAAGCGGCGGCGTAAGTAGGTCCGATGCGGGTGCCGCTCGGCTCGCGGCACCTACTTCACTTGCACTTTCATGTCCTTCCGCACCCGCTGGCCGCCGGCCACGATCACCCGCTCGCCGACGGCCAGCCCGCTGCCCGCCTTGTCCGGCACCGCCTCCACCACCACGTCCGTGCCCACTTGCAGGCCCGCCTTCACCAGCCGGTACTCGGCCTCGTCCTTCGCGTTCACCACCCACACGTGCCTCAGCCCCTGGTCGGTGAAGAGCGCCTCCTCCGGCACCAGGATGCTCGTCTTCGCCTCGCCCAGCGGCAACCGCACCCGCACGAACAGGTTGGGCGTCAGCACCCCGTTCGGGTTGGGCACCTGCGCCCGCACGCTGATGGTGCCGGTGGTGGCGGTCAGTTGGCTGTCCACGAAATCGACCGTGCCGACGAACCCGCCCGCGCCCGCGTCCGGGAAGCCGTCCTGGTCGGGCAGGCCGAGCTTCACCTTCGCCCCGAGGACGGCCGCCGCGTTCACCCGCTTCAGCCGCAGGTCGGTGCGGTCGTCGATGTCGAAGTACACGTGCATCGGGTCGGTGGTCACGACGGTGGCCAGCAGGGTGGTGTCGGCCTGCACCAGGCTGCCGCGGTCGATCAGGTGCCGGCCGATCCGCCCGCCCTTTGGCGCGGTCAGCCGGGTGTAGTCGAACAGCCGCTGCGCCTGGGCGACCTGCGTCTTGGCCACTTCCAGCGTGGCCTGGGCCTCGTCGCGGTCGGCGCGGGCGGCGTCCCGCTCTTGCGCCGTGGTGGTGCTCAGGCCGAACACGCGGTCGTAGTCCCGCTGGCGGTTGGCCAGCACCACGTCGGCCTGCGCCACCACCGCCTTCGCCCGGCTCAGGTCGGTCGCGTAGGTGCCCGGCTCCAGGTCGAACAGCGGCTGGCCGGCCACCACCTTCGCCCCTTCGGTGAAGTGGATCTTGTCCAGGTAGCCGGTCGCGCGGGCTTTAATGTCCACCGTGTCGGACGCCTTCGCCCGGCCGGTGAAGTCCTGATAGTCCGTCACCAGCTGCGCCCGCGGGGAGACCACCCGCACGACCGGGTCTTGGGCCTTGACGGTGGGCGGCGGCGGGCGGGTACACGCCCCGAGCACCCCCAGCAGCCCCGCCCCCGTGATGACGAACAGCGCACGCTTCATGACACCCCCGGCACAGACTCTGCCACTTGTCTTACCGCCGCCGGCGGGATCACCTACATGAAAGTGCCGGGTGATGGCGGAGTGCCCGGACCTCACCCCCCGGCCCCCTCTCCCACGGGAGAGGGGGTGTTCAACCCACACAGGTTCCTGATCTTCGCCGCGACCCACGGAGCGGAGAGGTGACCCGCTCCCGTGGGTCGCGGCGAAGAGAACACTCCGCACTCGGCTTGAACACTCCTTCTCTGGCTCGGAGAGGGGGTGAGGTGGTCGGCTCACTCTCGCCGCCCCCGTCGGCGGACCTTACACTATCCGAAGACCTTGCCGGGTGGTGGAGTGGGAACGCCTGGGCGAATCGGCCGGCCGACCCGCCCCCGCCCGTCCGGTCGCCGGTCGGATTGTCGGGCAAGCACGGACGCGGCCGGACGATTCCTGTTGTCGGGAGACACCCGTTCGGAGCGCCGCACCATGAAACGCCGCCTGTTCGCCATCGCCGTTGCCGCCGTGTTCGCGTCCGCCGCCACCGCCCCGGCTATTGATCTGGGATTCGGCCTGTTCAAGAAACGGGCGGAGAAGAAGGAAGCCGCGAAGGAAGGGAGCGCCGACAAGCAGCACATTGCCACGCTCGAAGCGGACCGCGACGAGGCGAAGCGGAAGGCGGCGGCGGCGGCGCTCAAGTCGGCCGACCCCAAGCCCAATTTCGACGCCGTGGCCGCCCTCAGCAGTGCCGTGCTGAAGGACCCGTCGCCGGACGTGCGGGCGACCGCCGCCGACTCCCTGGCCGGCTTCAAGGTGGTGTACCAGCAGGCGGTGACGGCGCTGGAGAAGGCCGAAGCCGACGACCCGGACAAGGCCGTGCGGGCGACCGCGAAGGCCGCCCTGTGGCAATACTCGCTGAGCGGGTACAAGCCGTCGCCGCAGTCGTCCGTGGCGCAGTCCGCGGAGCCGCCGCTCGCCCGCCCCACCGTCAAGCCGACTACGACCGTCGTCACCGTCGCCAAGCCGAGCGTGTCGGACGCGCAGTTCCGGGCGATCACCCAGGGGCCGGGCACTGCGGCGCCGTTCACGCCGTCGTCCGAGCCGCCGCTGGCCAAGCCGGTGGCGAAGACCGAACCGAAGCCGCAACCGGAGGCGAAGCCGGTGAGCACCCCGCTCGTGCCGCAGCGGATGCCGAGCACGGTGGAGCCGCCGAAGGCGGAGCTGCCGGCGTCATCACTTCCGACGCTCACCACCCCGTCGCTGCCGCTGCCGCTGCCGAGCATTCCGCCGCTTCTGGGTTTGCCGCAGAACAAACCCGTGCCGACTGTGCAACCGCCGAAGTGAAGTGCGGAGTGTCGCCGTTCGCTCCGCGGGCGATTCCACTGCGAATTGTGTTGAACGCCCCACCGCCGGGCGATACTTTGGTCGTGGGTCGGTCCAGGTCATTGACAAATGGGAGAGGTTGCGCATTCTGCGGCGTTTGCCGACCCCCCTTTTGGTGGCTAAAACAAGGGGGGGGTCGGCAACTCAGCAAGTCCAGTCACGGCAAGAGGTTCTGGTGGAAACGGCACACAGCCGACCTCTATTCGTCCGCCGTCATATTGTCCGAAATGGCACCCCTTCGGCAACTCGGCCTGTTAAACCCTTGACCTGTCAAGGGTTCCGCAGGTGGGAGTCGCAGAGGTGCCCGGCCGCTACGAGGCCATTGAAACCAGATGGGCCACGATTGCCGATGGTAGTACGATCCGCCGAGTCGCAGAGGTGCCCGGCCGTTACGAGGCCATTGAAACTTGAGGTCGGCC
>JANNVG010000752.1:0-6582 GCA_031414395.1 Fimbriiglobus sp. | reverse complement strand
GAACCAACCTAACGAGCCGCGACCGCCAGGGAGCGGGTGACCGTTCACCCGCTGCCTAGCGGTCGCGGCTCGTCGTCATGGGTCGCACGCCCCTCGCTCGCGCGTCGGGCGAACAAGTCGATCACCCGACGAACACGCCGGGCGAACCGCCGGCGGTGGTGATGTCGCTGCCGAAGCGGACGGTCAGCGCCGGCAGTGCGAGCGGGGCGGCGAAGAACGAGGCGGAGAGCGACAGGCCGGGCAGCGCGAACGCTTTGACGTGCGGGCCGCCGCCCGGCCCGGCGCCGGCGATCAGGTCGGCGATGCCGTCGTCGTTCACGTCGTTCACCGCCACCCGCACCCCGCCGGTGAACTCCTGGTCGAAGGCGGAGAAGGAGGCGGTGACGACACCGGCCGAGTTGAACGCCTTCACGTGCGGGCCACCGCCTCCACCCGCGCCGACGAAGATTTGCCCGTTGCCGACGGCCACGAACACCCCGCCGGTGAACTTCAGGTCGAATGCGAAGAAGTTCCGTACTACGGCCATCGAGTCGCCGTCGAACGCCTTAACGTGCGGGCCGCCGCCCGCCCCGGCGCCCGTCACGATGTCCGCCACGCCGTCGCCGTTCACATCGCCCACGGCCACCCGCACGCCGCCGGTGAACGTGGCGTCGTAGGCGAAGAACGACGCGGTCTGGCCGCCGGTCGAGTTGAACGCCTTCACGTGCGGGCCGCCGCCGGGGCCGGCCCCCGTCACGATCCGCCCGCCGCCCACGGCCACGAACACCCCGCCCGTGAAGGCGATGTCGTAGGCGAAGAAGCCGAACGCCTCCATGCTACTGGCGCCGTCGTACACCTTCACGTGCGGGCCGCCGCCCGGCCCGGCCCCCACCACCGTTTCCGGAATGCCGTCGCCGTTCAGGTCGCCGGTGGCGACGGTCGCGCCGCCGGTGAAGCCGGGGAACGGGGTGAACTCGCGGGTGGAGCCGTCCGTCGGGTTGTAGACCTTCACCGTGTTGCCGACGGCCGTGGCGTACCGCGGGCGGAGCGGCGGCGGAACAGGGGGCAGCACCACCGGCGGGGGCAGCACCGGCGGTGGGGGCAGCACCGGCGGCGGGGGGATCACCGGCAGCGCGGCGGCGAACATGGCTTCGGCCGCCACACTCGGGTTGCCGACGGCATCGGCCGCCGCGCCGTCCGGCAGGTTGAGTTGCACCACGGTCGCGGTCGGGGTGATGGTGACGGTGTACGCCGACCCGCTGCCGCTGAAGCTGCCAAGCGTGGCGCCGGTCAACAGCACGTCGGCCGCATCGAACCCGTTCACCGCTTCGCTGAACGTGATGGTCAGGGTGATCGGCGTGCCGACGTCGAGCGGGCCGAGCGCGACGATCAGCGCCGTCGGGCGGGTGGTGTCCGGCGGGATGATGGCGTCGGTGTCGGTGGCCGAGTTGTTCGCCGTGTTCGGGTCAACAACAGTGGTCGGCGGGAACAGGTTGGTCAGCACGGTCAACGTGCCGGTCGCCGACGGGTTGACGGTGCCGACGACGGTGTACGTCACCACCGCGCCGGCGGGCAGTGTCAGCGTGTTCCCGAGTGCGCCGCTGCCGCCGGTGTTCCCGGTCGCCCCGCCGGTGGCCACGCTGGTGAACGTCACGCCCGTCAGCTCGGCCGGCGGGACGAGAGTGATCGTCGCCCCGCTCACCGCCCGCGGGCCGGTGTTCGTCACCGTCACCGTGTATGTCAGCGCGCTGCCAGCGATCACGCTCGACTGGTTGTTAGTGATCGTGACCGACACGTCCGCGCGGTCGAGTTCCAGCACCACCGCCGTGCCGGTGTACCGCACCTTGAACGGCAGCCCGCCGAGAGGCACGGTCGTCCCTTCCGGCAGGCCGACGAACTGGCCGAGGACGCTACCCGCCTGGAGGATGGTGAACGAGTCGGCCGGGGCCGGGGTGAGAGCCGGGTTGAGCAGGAGTGTCGCCCCGCTGATGTCGGCCGTGCCGCTCACGCTGAGGCGGTCGTGCTGCGTGCCGACCGCCGGGCCGAACAGGTCCACGGCGAACACCGACCCGGCCGCGAAGGTCAGGTTGCCGGTGGTCGTCACCGCTGCGGTGCCGTTCACCCCGCCGGGGTTGAGTGTGGTGTTGCCGCTCACCGTCACGTCGCCGCCGGTGGTGCCGAACGGCCACACTTGCGCGCCGGCGGGTGCGGCCGTAGCCGCCTTCGCGAGCGTGCCGAACGCGTCCACGCCCACCGTCACCGGCTGGTCGCCGGCCAGGTTCGGGTTGGCGTCGGAGATCGCCGTGCCGTTGGCGAGCGCCGCCCACGCCGGGTTCGAGTACACGACCGTCGGCGGGCCTTCAAACGCGGCGTAGTACGCGGCGAGCGGCTTGTTCGGAGCGGAGCTGCTGGCCGCGAAGTAGCTAATGTCGTCGAACGCGAACCCGGCGGCGGTCGCGTCGTCGAACCCCGCGCCCAGATCGGTGGCCACGAACCCGGAGCGGAACATCAGCCGGCTGGTCTGCTTGTACGGGTCGCCGATGCCTTCGTAGTACCCCTCGAGCGTGCCGATGGTGGTGCCGCCAGTGGCCGGGTTCACCACCGGCGTGCCGTCCAGCACCAGCGTGAGCGTGTCGTTCGCCGACCCGTTGCGGAAGGTGGCCGAGATGTCGAGGCGGTGCCACGCCCCGCGGGCCAGGTTCGCCGGCCCGAACTCGGTGGCGAAGAAGTTGCCGGTCGCCCCGTTCGGCTCGGTGAAGTACAGTTGCAGTCCGCCGTCGGCGTCGGCGTAGTTACCGAACCCGATGACCGAGTTGCGGTCGCCGCCGTCGGCGTTGCCCAGGTTGATCTCGATGTTCGACCCGTCGGCCACGGTCGCCACAGTCCGGAAGTAGACGGTGGCGGTGAACAGGTCGGCCACCGCCCCGGACGACGCCTGCCCGCCGACCACCGGCAGCGCCGGGCCGAACGGCCAGCCGTTGAACCCGCCGTTGAAGTTGCCGTTGGCCGTGCTGTTCGACACGACCAGCGAGCCGGTTCCCAGGCGGGCCAGCCCGCCGCCCTGGTCCACCCCCTGCGTGATCAGACTGTTGATCGCCACCGACCCGCCCGACCAGCCGTCTTGCCCCTGGACGGTGCCCGGCACGAACCCGGCCGGCGTGGTGCGGTCTTCGAGGATTGTCAGGAGTGGGACGACGGTGCGGCGACGCATGGGGAAACTCACGGGGGAGGGCGTCCGACTCGGCGCGCACAACCGGCACGACCGGCAGAGTCGTTCGGCGTGGTGCGGTCAGCCTAACAAGTTCCGCGGGCACAAAAAGGGTACTGAATCGGCGTGAAGCGGAGAAGAAGGTCGGGTGTAGGCAGTTCGGACGGCGAAGGTGTGCGGATTCAGGGTGGAGCCGAAGGGCGGGGCGGTCAGTTGCGTTGGGTGGTGTCGAACTTGAAGAGCAGGCGGCGGGAGTTGATGTCGAGCGCTTCGAGGATGCCGACGACCGAGTCGGACGGGATGCGGTACTGATTGGCCCAGCAGATGACGTCGAGGTTTTCCTGGCCGGCCTTCAGCAGTTCGAGCACACAGTTCATCAGTTCGCGGTCGGTGGGGAAGTCGCGGGAGAGCAGGCCGAAGTCGCCGCGATCGAGTTCGATCCAGAAGCGTTTCCCCTGAAGGTGCTCCAGCCACCGTGCCCGCAGATACCCCCGCCAGTGATCGTGGACCCACTGCCGGACCGCCCGCTCGCCCAGGTCGTACCCCACGCGCTCGCTCTCGATCCACTTGAAGCGGTCGATTTCCAGCTTGCTGTCGCTGTACACGCTCAGCCGCTGGACGACGACGGTGCGGTCGGCGTGGCTGTTCACAATGGTGGGCGAGTCGCAGTTCATGGGCGTCACCGGGCGAGGGCAACGAGCACATCCTCGCGGGAGGAGCGAGGTCTCATCCATTGTTATAGCCCCACTCGGCGACTGTCCGCAACAGAATAGTGCGCACGATTTTTGCCCGCCCGTCGCGGCGGTTGGCGGGTGCGGGCGGTACTCCTACAAGTGTCCGACTCCCGCCCACCGCCGGCAGATGGTTCGCACCACCACCAGACCCCTTTGGAGAATCATCCGTCAGGAGTGCGAGTTACCCGCCGCTGGCGTCGGCCCACACGACGGGTTGTGTCGATTTTTCAACAGGTTCGGAGAGGAATTCACACTCGGGCTTGAAAAAAGGCTAGACTGGCGTCACGGTATGCAGACTGGTGACGTGGTAGAATCTGTGTCTCGTCGGTCGCTCGGTCCGCGACATTCGGATCAGAGCCAGAGCAGTCCCGCCGTTCCGGCCCTCTGCCTTGCTGCCGGCGGCACCCACACAGTACCATGAGTGCCGATCGCACCGACGATCCCGGCACCGCAACACGAGAGGCCCGCCGTGAGTAACCGTCCCCCGGACTCGCAAGAACGCGCGCGGTTCACGCAGCAACTCGACATCGCCTTCGAAGACGCCTCCAAGCTGGCCGGGTCCAGTCTGACCCCCACCGACTTCTACGAGAAGTTCCTCCACCGCACCCTCGGCGCCATCAACGCGCCGGCCGGTGCCATCTGGCTCCGCACCCCGCAAGGGTTCCTGCAAGTGGCCGCCCAGCAGAACCTGGACAAGATGGGGCTGGACGACAAGCGGGGCGGGCGGCAGTGCCACAACGAGGTGCTGCGGCAGATCTTCCAGGCCGCCCCGCCGCGGCCGGTGCTCCTCGAGCCGCAGGGTCGGCTGGGCAATGGGCCGGTCGAACCGGGCGGCGTGCCGGCCGCCAACCTGACCGACTTCTACGCCCTGTTCGCCCCCATCGTCGGGTCCGACAAGCAGTCGCTCGGCCTGCTGGAGGTGTTCCAGGAGTCGAACCACGACCCGCGGATGTACCAGACCTACCTGCAATACACGTTGCAGATGGCCGGGTACGCCAGCCAGTACCACTCGTTCAGCGGCAACCGCCAGAACGCCGGCACGGAGAAGGCGTTCACCCAGATCGAAGCCTTCGCCCGGCTGATTCACACCACCCTGAACCCGACCGAGTGCGCCTACCACGTCGCCAACGAAGGGCGGAAGTTGATCGAGGCCGACCGCGTGTGCGTGGGCGTGCGGCACGGCGGCAAGTGTACCGTCGAGGCGGTGAGCGGGGCGGACGTGGTGGAGAAAGCGAGCACGCACGTGCGGCGGCTGAAGGCGCTGTTCGACGCCGTGCTCAAGTTCAACGACCGGCTCGTCTTCCAGGGTACGCGGGACGAGAGCCTGCCGCTGTGGGTGCTGAAGGCGCTCGACGTGTACCTGGCCGAGAGCCAGCCGAAGCTGCTGGTGGTGTCGCCCGTCCGCGACGAGCGGGAGAAGGACTCGGACAAGCCGGCCCGCTCCGCCCTGCTGGTGGAGGTGTTCAACCCGCCGGAACAGACCGACGCCCTGCTGCAACGGGTGGAGGTGGTGGGCAAGCACGCGGCGAGCGCGCTGTACAACGCGGCCGAGATGAAGCGGATCCCGTTCAAGGCCCTCTGGTGGCCGGTCGTCAAGCTGCAAGACGGGCTGGGCGGGAAGACGAAGTTCTACACACTGCTCGCGGCCGTCGGCGCGCTGATCCTGATCGCCGTCATGGTGTTCTGGCCGGCCACGCTCAAACTCGACGCCACCGGGCAGTACGGCCCCGAACACATGCGACAGGTGTACCCGACGGCCCGCGGCGAGGTGTGGGAGGTGATGGTGCTGCCGGGGCAGACGGACATCAAGCCCGGCGACGCCGTGGTGAAGCTGTTCGACAAGGGGCTGGCCGAGCAACTGGCCAAACTCGACGGACAGATCGATTCGGCCCGCGGGGAGATCAACCTGCACACGGCCGCGCTGTCCCGGTTGCCCCCGGAGTCGTCGTCCGTGGCCGAACTGAACATCCGGCTGGCGGCGGCGCAGTCGCAGGAGAAGCAGGCCAAGCTGCTGAAGGACGACCTGATCCGCCGGAACAAAATGATCGCGTCCGAGCCGGGCTTCTTCCTGGCCACCGCCCCCGACTTCCCGGCCTCGTCCGGCGGCCTGCGGTACTGGGCGAACATCAGCGGCGGGGACGTGCGGGAGAAGATGCGGAGCGAGGTGCAGCCGTCGCAACCGCTGGTGCGGCTGGGGGCCATTGACGGCCCGTGGCGGGGCGAGATCAAGATCCCGCAGCGGGCCATCGGGCACGTCAACCGGGCGTTCGTCGCCGACGGCGACCACAAGGTCGGCCCCGACCCGAAGGGGACGGGCAAGCCGATGAAGTACCTGGACGTGACCGTGCTGTTCGGCGGGTTCGAGACGGAGCCGTTCCCCGGCAAGCTGTTCGAGAACGAGGTGAGCATCGAGGCGGTGCCGAACAAGGACGACCACAACGAGACCGAGCCGGTGACGCCCGGGTACGTCCGCGTGGACATCCCCGAAGAGAAGCTGAAGCACTTCCAGAAGGCCGGGGCCGAGATGCGGGTGAAGCTGCACTGCGGCACCCGCCCGCTCGGGTACACCCTCTTCCACGGCGTGTGGGAGTGGTTCTACGAGAAGGTCATCTTCTACTTCTGAGCCGAAATTCTGTCGCCGGGGTCTGTGACCCCGGTCCG
>JANNVG010000751.1:0-5255 GCA_031414395.1 Fimbriiglobus sp. | reverse complement strand
CGCGCGGCCGGCGGACACCACTCGCGCCCCGACCCGCCCACTCACCGCCCGCGGAGCGCCCCCACCACTTGCAGGCGTGAAGTGATCTGTGTCCACGCCGTTTCGCACGACGGAAATCGGCACGCCGGGCAACAGCTTCACCGCGTCTCGCCGCACGGCCTCCGAGATCGCCACCGCACCGGCCACGCCGCGCTTCGCCAGCTTCAGCAGCCGTGCCATGAATGGCCGCTCAGAATAGAAGTCGTGAACGTGCCACGAAATCGGCACCCCCGTCGGCACCGCCACGCGCGCCAGCAGGTGCGTTTTCAGCCCGTTGGAATGCACCAACTCGGGCCGCAAGCGGCGAAGGAGTGTGCGAAGTCGGCGGAGGTAATTCGCCGCGGGAAGGGCGGACGTGAACGCCGTGTGGGCGAGTGCGAACCCCTTCGCCATTTGCCCGCCGTCTCGGAACTGCGTGTCGCCAACTGTTGCCAGTGGCGTCGGAAGTGGAAGCACGTTCACCGTCGCGCCGGCGTGTTCCGCCGCCGCGCGCAACGGCCCGTCGGCCAACAGCACCACCGCCGGGCGGTGTTCGCGCACGGCACGCACGGCCGCGAGCAACACGCGCTCGGCCCCGCCGATCTGCCCGGCCGGGTTCAGGAAGACGACCCGCACGGCGGCTCCCCGTTCAGGATGCGGAGGTACGCCGCGGCAATGGTGTTCGCGTGGTTCGCCCAACTGAAGCGGCTGGCCCACACAATGCGGGCCGCGCGGTCGGGCACCTCCCACCTCTCCCCGCTGGGGTGAGGTGGGCAGAGATGATCTCGCACCGCCGCGGCCCATGCCGGCACGTCGCCCACTGCTCGGTACGTCACCACGTCGCCGCCCACTTCCCGCAGCACCGGCAGGTCGCTGGCAATCACCGCCGCCCCACACGCCAGGGCTTCGATCATCGGCAGGCCGAACCCCTCGGCGTCGCTCGGCATCAGCACCACCGCCGCACGCCGGTACACCTCCGCGAATTCGCTTCGATTCAAACCCGTTTTGTGAACGACGGCATTCCCCAGACCGAGTCGGTTCAACTGCTCGCACTGCCCGGCGGTCCACTCGCCACCCACCTTCACCAACAACAGTTCCGGGACCGTCCGCCGCACTTCGGCCACCACCGCGAGCAGCACGTCGATCCGCTTCCGCGGGATGCAACTGCCGACGTGCAACACCCACGGCCGGCCGTTCAACTCGTCTAGCCACGGCACGGCTACCGCCTCCGCGTGGGCCGTGAATTCGCTCGCCACGCCATACGGGGCGAGAACCAACTTCGACGGATCGACCAGCCCGTACCGCTTCAACTCGTCGCCCACCGCACGGGTGCTGTGAAACACCACCGCCGCCAGTTGAAGGCCGCGTAGGGTGCGACGGGCGAGTCGGCGGAACCACCACGGCCGCGGGTCGCGCGGCGGTTCGATCAGACAGCGGAAGGCGTCGAGGTCGTGGCAGTACACGCCGGCGCGGTGGGCCGGTAGCGCGTGCACGAGCTGGGCGTAGGAGTGATCGACCACGTGAAATGCGTCGAAGCGATTCGCCTGTCGCCGGGCGTAACGCGGGAACGTGGCGAACCGATTCAGCAGCCGATTGGCGTTGAACGCGACGTTCCGCTTGCCCACCACCGGCAACCGGGAGAAGACGCGACGGAACGGCGGACAGACTCGCTCGCCGGACACATCGGCGGGGAGATTCGCCAGCAGCATGTCGGCGCACAGGTCCATGCTCGGCCACCCTTCGGCCGGGAAGTCGGGCAGCACGGCGAGGCGGACGGGGGGGGCGGGACTCACTGCGTTTCCAGGCTTCCATAGTCGATGGTCAGTTCTTCGCCGGCGGTCACGTCGCGGGTCGTTTCAAAATAATCCCCGCCGTCCACCTGTCGCAGGTTCGGCGCGTCCGCGTGGTTCAGGTACGTCACCACGTCCACCACGCGGAAGCCGTGCGGCGGCAGGTAGTAGGTGCCGGCGTCCCATAGGCAGTAGGTTTCCACCAGCTTGCGTGCGTGCGGCGGCAGGGCGTTCACGACGGCATCGCTCACCGGCACCCACGGCCGCGGCGGGGCGAACAGGTCGCGCACGCCGGCCGGGATGTCGGCGAGGGCGAACACGCCGATGCCGTGGATGGGCGACGGGGCCAACCCCACGCGGGTGGCGGCGAGGTCGGCGAGCAGGGTGTCGGCGGTCATGTCGCAAGGTGTATGATCCTCTCGTCGCCCAGTCCACCGCGTTACTGCCGAGCCAATACGCTGGCGATGACATCGCCCACCCGCACGGACAAGAAGTCGTACTCGAAGTGTCGGCGGGCGAGGGCGACGCACTCCGGCCGGTGGGTGAAGTCGGTGCCCTGCCGCACCAGTTCGAGTACCCGCTCGGCCAACCGTGCCGGATAACCCGGGTCCGTTTCCCCCGCGAAATCCACCAGCATGTCGGGCGGGAGAACGCGGGCCGCTTCGCCCACCCGGCTGGCGAGCACGAACCGCCCGGCCGCCATGTAGAGCGGCAGTTTGCCGGTCGTCCGCACGTTCCCGATCACGTCGTTCGATTGAGTGGAGAGGGCGATGTCGATCTCCTGCAGACGGGCCGGCAGGTCGGCATACGACACACGCCCGGCGAACTCGATGAGGTCAGTCACGCCCGCCTCGGCCGCGCGCCGTTTCAGCATTTCGATGCCCGAGCCGTCGCCGATCATCACTCCGCGGACCGGGAACCGCCCCTTCAACGTGCCGAGCAGTTCGACCAGTTCCAGGCCGTAGCAAGTTTGCCGGCTCGACACCCACACCGAACTGCCGACCACGCCAATGGTCAGCGGACGAGTGGTTTTCAAGGGTGGAGTCGCGGGTGCGAACCGATCCACGGAGACCCCGTCCGGGATGAAGGTGGCGTTCACCCCGCGACGGCGGAGCAGTTCACGGTGCAGGCTGCCGCGGACGACGACGGCCGATGCGGCGCGGAGGGCGTAGGCGTCGATGCCACGGGTCGCCGTCATCGCCACCGGGCCGCGACCGAGCACCCGCCCGAGGTCGACCACCGCGTCGCCGGTGTCAAGCGCGAAGGGCGTGCCCTGGGTGTGCTTCAACACACCGGCCGCGACCACGCCCGCCGCGGCGAGGTCGAGTACGTAGCACGCCACCGGACGGAGGGCGAAGAGTTCCCGCACCATACCGCCGAGTGACCGCACTCCCCGGTCCGGGCGGAACACAAACCGGCAATCGAACCGACCGGCCAGCCGCGATGTGAACGCGGCGGCTCGCTCGCCCATTGCCGACCCAGGGCCGCCGTTGACCACGAAGGCCACCCGCGGGCGGGTCATCGATGGCCCTCAACGGCGAGTTGTCGATACACGGCCAGGGTCTCTTCGGCCGTGCGGTCCCAGGTGAGGGGTTCCACCCGCCGGCGGGCGGCGGTCCCGACCGCTTCCCGAAGCGTCGGGCTGTCACGCAGGTTGGCGAGATGGGCAGCGAGCGCGGGCACGTCCCACGGCTGATCCGTAACGAACCCGTCCACGCCGGGGGTGATGAGTTCGGCCGCCCCCGCACTGCGACTGGTGATGACCGGTAACCCGGACGCCATCGCCTCGGTGACGACCAGCCCGAACGAGTCATACACGGTGGGGAACAGCAGCACGTCGGCGGCGGCGAAGAACTGTTCCACCTGCTTCGAGTGCGGGTGAACGATGACGCGATCCGCCGCCCCAGCTTCTACCGCCACCTGCCGCACGTCGGTCGCGTCCGACCCGGTCACGAGCAGGAGCGTTACGCCGGGCGTTGCCGCCACCGCTCGCACGGCCGGCACCGCCCCTTTCTTCAGGTCGCCCACGTACAGCGCGACGAACTCGCCGGTCGGAATGCCGAGTTCGGATCGCACCGCCACGCGATATTGGTCGCGGGTGTCCGGGTGGAAGCGGTCCACGTCGGTGCCGTGGTACACCACCTGCACGCCCGCCGTGCGGCCGTAGTGCTCGGCCAGGTTCGCCCGGATCAGGTGCGACACGGCGATCACCCGCCGGGTCTGCGGCTGGCAAAGGGCCTGCTTTTCCAGGCGTGTCACCAACGGCCGCGTGAGTCGCTGTTTCCACCCCGGCGGCATCCCGTGGCGGGTCAGTGCGGCGTCCCACGCCGGCTGGCAGAAGTGGGCCGTGGCCAGGGTGTGCCGCAGCCCGCACAAGCCCTGGGCGTGGACCACGTCGAACCGCCCGCGGACGGCCAGCGTGCCCGGCACGACGAACGACAGGATGGACGCGAGCGCGTTCGGCCGCCACGCCGGCACGTGGTGGAAGGTGATGCCGGCGGTGTCCGGTTCGTCCACGGCGTTCGTGAACACATGCACGTCGTGCGCGTGCCGATACCGCCGGGCCAGCTCGACGACATACCGGCTATGCCCGCCGTGGCGGTGGTAGTCGTGGACGACGAACGCGATCTTCAGCCGACCGGAGGTCGTCATCGGCCGCCCTCCGCCCGCAGGGTCGCAACGAGCCGCTCCAGGGCGAACCGCTCGGCGTACCACCGCCGGCCGGCCGCCCCGAGTGCCGCGCGCTCGGCTGGCGAAAGCGCGAGTGCCTGTTCCGTCGCCGCGATCAGCGCCGCCGCCGTCGACTCCGGGGCGAGTGACACCCCGTTGTCAGCGGTCGCCCACTCGCCTTCGCTCAACGCTCCCAGGTTGGTCACCAGTGGAACCCCGAGTGCGAGCGACGACGCGGCCGACGTGCGGCGACCGCTCACCCCGTCGGGGTACGGCTGCACCAGCAAGTCGCAGGCGGCGAGGTGGGCGGCGGTGTCGGCGGCCGGCAACTCGCCCGTCGCAACAACTCGCCCGCTCAGGTCCGGATGTCGTGTAACGAAACGGTCGCGGAACTCGACGCCGTTCCGCCCGATCAGCACCGCCACACGCTCGGTCGCCGTCTTCAACACGCCCACGAGCACCGGGTCAAGAAGGTCAACGACGCTCTGACCGTAGGTGCCGAAGTGCCCGACGCGAACGCCCGGCGGGAGTGTCGCAACACGTCCGACTTCGGTGGGCAGGTTCGACGGCACCGGCAGCCACTCGGGGGCGACACACCGCGGGGCGATGCGGCGGAGCAGGTCGCCCCAGGCGTGCGTGGTGACGAACAGGCGGTCGGCGGCGTCGGCCGCCATCCGGGCCATCAGGCGGTTCACGCCGGCGATCAGGTTGTGCCGCAGCGGGCGGCGGACGAACGGGAATGCCACCTCGTGGAACGTCACCCACACCGGGGCGAAC
>JANNVG010000750.1:0-6134 GCA_031414395.1 Fimbriiglobus sp. | reverse complement strand
CGACCGCCAGGGAGCGGAGGTCGTTTTCCCGCTCCCTGGCGGTCGCGGCTCGTCGCCCTCACACCCCCCTCAAGATCACGTCCGCCTCCAGCGTCTTGCCGTCGCGCTCGACGGTCAGCTTCACCCGCTCGCCCGGCTTCTGTCGGTTCATCGTCTGCTCGAAGTCGGCGTTGCCCTTCACGTCGGCGCCGTTCACCTTCACGATCAGGTCGCCGGGTGTCACCTCCCGCGTGCGGGCGTCCACGCTGAGCGCCCGCAACCCGGCCTGCGACGCCGGCCCGCCCGCGTCCAGTTCTTCGATCATCACCCCGCGGTCGTACCCGGCCCGCCGCAATCGCACCTGATCCACCAGTTTCACGCCCAAATCCGGCTTCTGCATCTTCCCGCTCTGGATCAATTGCGGCACCACCCAGTTCACCGTATCGACCGGCACGGCGAACCCGATGCCCACGTTGCCCCCGCCCTCCTTCGCCGTGGCGATGGCCGTGTTCACGCCGATCAGCCGGCCGTCTTTGTCGAGCAGCGGGCCGCCGCTGTTGCCGGGATTGATGGGGGCGTCCGTTTGGATCACCCCGGTAATCGGCGTGTTCGCCGGCGAGTCCATCTCGCGGTCGAGGGCCGACACGATGCCCTTCGTGAGCGTCAGGCTCAGCCCGAACGGGTTGCCGATGGCGTACACCTTCTGGCCCACTTCAAGATCCCGCGAGGTGCCCACCTTGATCCTCTTCACCTGCGCCGGCGGGGCATTGATCTTCAGCACGGCCAGGTCGTACTCGGGGGCCACGCCGACCACCGTCACCTTCCACTCGGAGCGGTCGGCCAGCACCACCCGCAGCGTTAGGCGGCTCTTGATCGCCTCGCGGATGACGTGATAGTTCGTCACCACCCGCCCCTCGTCGTCCCAGATGAACCCCGACCCGGTGCCGGCTTGGATCACGTCCGTGCCCCGCGTTTGCAGGTTCCGCCGCACCACCACCGTGTCCACGTTCACCACCGCATCCTTCGCATTCTTGAACACGTCCACCGCTTCCCGCTCCTCGGTGTCGGGGGGGCTTTTCGGGGTCACGTTCCGCGGCTGGGCGTCCGGGTCGGTCGCGGTCGTGGTGCCCTTCGGCCACACGACGAACAGCCCCACGCCGGCCCCCAGCAGGGCCACCGCCAGCACGCCCACCAGCACCCACGGGAGCGGACTCGCGCCCACGGCCGGTGGCGGCACGGGGCGGTGCCGCGGGCGATCGAAGTCGTCGTCGTCGTAATGCGGCATCGGCGAACTCCGGGGGCATGAACATGGTAGCAGAGGCGGGGGCAAAAGTTCCCCAGGGCGATGCCCTGGGCTGAGGGAGGGCGGGCCTACGGCCCTTGTTGGAAACGTTGACCTCTCGGGTCGAAGTCGAAGGCCCGAAGGGCCGAACTTCCTCAGCCCAGGCCAACGGCCTGGGACACGATCAGCCCAGTGCACCGCCCTGGGGAACCAACCGCCCTGGGGATCTGTTTCGCCTACAATCGCCCTCACCCTCCCCGAGGCTCCCGTCATGCCCCGTTCCCTCTCCCCGTTCGCACTCCTCCTCGCCGTCACCCCGCTGCTCGCCGCCGACTACCCGACGCACACCATCAAGTCCGACGCCCTCACCCTCACGGTGTATCTGCCCGACGCCGAGAAGGGGTTCTACCGCGGCACGCGGTTCGACTGGTCCGGGGTGTTCGGCGTACAGTTCGGCAAGCACAAGCTGTTCGGCCCGTGGAAGGACAAGCACGACCCGGCGAACAACGACGACATCGTCGGCCCGTGCGAGGAGTTCGGCAACTCGTCGCCGCTCGGGTACGACACCGCCAAGCCGGGCGAGACGTTCGTGAAGATCGGCGTGGGCGAACTGGAGAAGGCGAAGGACGAGAAGTACACCTTCTTCGGCAAGTACAAGATCGTGAAGGCGGGCGAGTGGAAGGCGACGACCACCGACACCAAGGTGACGTTCGAGCAGAGCCTGACCGCCGCGAGCGGCTACGGGTACAAGTACACCAAGATCGTCGCCGTGCAGGACGCCGAGGTGCGGATTCAGCACGTCCTCGAAAACACCGGCAAGCTGGCCATCAACACCGACTGCTACAACCACAACTTCTTCAACGTGGACGCCGACCCGGTGGGCAAGAACTACACGCTGGAGTTCGGGTTCGAGCCGAAGGCCGACGCCCCGAAGGAGCGGTGGAAGGAGCTGGTGAAGCTGGACGGCAAGACGCTCTCGCTGGTCGGCCCGCTCGACAAAGGGAGCATCTTCGCCGAGGTGGGCGGGCACGGCACCACCGACGCGAAGGAGAATCGCGTCACGATGAAGCACGCCCCGACCGGCGTGAGCGTGCGGGTGACGGGCGACAAGCCGCTGAAGAAGGTGAATGTGTGGGGCATCGGCAGCACCCTCTGCCCGGAGCCGTATGTGGCCCTGGACATCGCCCCCGGCAAGCGGGCCGTGTGGAGCTGGACCTACGAGTTCAGCAAGAAGTGACGTGGCTTGACGAGCCGGGAGCGGCTTGACGAGCCGGGAGCGTGAGCGACCGGAGCAATAATAGCTCCGGTCGCTCACGCTCTCGGCTCGTCAGGCCGCTCGGGGAGCGAGCCACCACTTCGCCCCGCGTGTCCGGTTCAGTTGTGTTCGGTCGCTGGGGTGGGAAAAGGGGAACACCATGTCGGCCGACGATGACGCCACCCGTACCGCTGCCCTCGATCCCAACGACACCGTGTCTGTACCGGACACACCGCCTGGGGCGTCGCCGCTCCCCGTGGTGCCGGGGTACGAGGTGCTGGCCACCATCGGCCAGGGCGGGATGGGCGTGGTGTACAAGGCCACCCAGACGACGGTGAACCGCACGGTCGCGCTGAAACTGATGCACGGCGGGTCGGACGCCAGCCCGACCGCCGAGGCGCGGTTCCAGATCGAAGCCGAAGCCGTCGCCTCCATTCAACACCCCGGTGTCGTGCAACTGTTCGAGTTCGGGCACGTCGGTGTCGCCCGCTACATCGCCCTCGAATACGTCTCCGGCGGCACGCTCGCCGACCGCGTGGCGAAGAAGCCGTTCACCCCCCGCGAGGCCGCGGAGTTGGTGGCCACCCTCGCCGACGCCGTTCACGCCGCCCACGCGAAAGGGGTTCTTCACCGCGACCTGAAGCCGGCCAACGTGCTGCTCACCGAAACCGGCGAGCCGAAGATCACCGACTTCGGGCTGGCCCGCATCGGGCAGTCCGAGTTGACCGTCGCCGGGGCGATCATGGGCACGCCGAGCTACATGAGTCCGGAGCAGGCGTCCGGCGACGGCAAGAAGGTGGGCACCCCGGCCGACGTGTGGGCGCTCGGGGCCATCCTGTACGAACTGCTGGTCGGCCGCCCGCCGTTCCGCCGCGACACCGTCGCCGCCACCCTGCACGCGGTCGTTCACGACACGCCCGAGTCGCCGCGGAAGCGGAACCGCAAGGTGGCCCGCGACCTGGAAACCATCTGCCTGAAGTGCTTGCAACGCGACCCGGCCGACCGCTACCGCACGGCCGACGCCCTGGCCGCCGACCTGCGGGCGTACCGGGGCGGGTTCCCCGTCGCCGCCCGCCCGGTCGGCTTCCTCCGCCGCACCTGGAAGCTGGTGAAGCGGAACCCGGTGCGCTCGGCGATCCTGACGGCGGTGCTGTCGGTCGGCGTGTGGGTCGGCGCGTGCATCCCCCGGCACGCGCCGACGACGGCGGACACCCCGCCGCCCGGCGTGCGGGTGACGCGGGACGGCACGGCGGAGGAGACGTTTTACACGGCCGGCCAGAGTGCGGTGGTGTACAGGTACACCGGCGCCCCGATGGACTTCTGGGTGGAAGTGACCCGGCCGGGGCTGCCGCCGGAGGTGCTGCGGGTGGAGCCGTGGGAACTCGACCCGGTGGAGGCCGCACGCGAGGCCCAGGGGCCGGGCACCGCCGGGCGGTGGGTGTGGACGCGGGGCGAGCGTGACAAGAAGGGCGACGAGGTGTGGCGGGTGGGCCAGACGCAGACGACGCCCGACCCCGACTCGCCCTTCGCCTCGACGGCCGGCACGTTGCGGAACGCCTTCGGCGGTGGGGAAGGCAGCGTCACCGCGACGAAGGGCCGGACTTACAACGGACAACGGACGATCGCCTTCGGCAAGCCGACGGGGGCCAGTTGGGAGAGCGGGGCCGGCATGTTCACCAACCCGCTGCCGGAAGACCGGCCGGTGCGCCTGCACGACCGCGACGGCGGCTCGGGCGAAGACCGCACGAACCCGCAGTACACCATCCGGGTGATGTGCCAGGTGCTCACCGCGGAACTGGCCGAGCGGTTGAAGGCGGAACGCGAGGCGGAGAAGAAGGCGAAGGCGCCCGCCGCCCCGCCCCAATCGTGAACCGGATTTCCCCCATTCTCATGCGGATCGGATTTGCAATCGTCCGCCGGTCCGGTTACTCTCACCACACGGCGGGCCAATTCCCCCGCCGCGTTCGGCCTCCCTCGTCTCCTCATGTTCTTCGGAGGTGGTCCGTGTCTCGTTCTCTCCCCCGAACCCGTACCGGGTTCACACTGATCGAGCTGCTGGTGGTGATCGCCATCATCGCCATCCTCATCGGCCTGCTGTTGCCGGCTGTTCAAAAAGTCCGCGAGGCCGCCGCGCGGATGCAGTGCAGCAACAACCTGAAGCAGATCGGCATCGCCCTGCACGCCTACCACGACACCCAGGGCCACCTGCCGGCCGGCGGGCAGTCGGACACCCCCCCGTACGGCACCAACGGCGGGTGGGGCAGCGCGTGGACGGTGTTCATCCTGCCGTACATCGAGCAGGGCAACCTGCGGGACCGCTTCACCTTCACCGGCGGGTCCGGGTGGGGGGCGTCGGCGTCGAACAACTGCACGCAGTCGAGCAACGTGAAGATGAAGACGTACCTGTGCCCGAGTTCGCCGGTGGGCGACGTGTCGCCCAGCCCGCACAACGGCGCCGGCATCTCGATGAACCACTACGTGGGCATCTCGGGGGCCGTGCCGGGCATGATCCCGGGGTACAACGAGACCAAGTTCTTTTCCAACAGCGGGTCGGCCGGCTGCTGCTCGGGCGGCATCGCCGGCGGCAGCGGGGTGCTCTACCCGGCCAGCAAGGTGCTGCTCACCGGCATCACCGACGGCACCAGCAACACCATGGTGGTGTCCGAGCAGAACAACTTCATCTATACCGTCGACGGGTCGAAGCGGGGGTGGGGCGCCGGCCTGTTGCACGGGTGGATGATCGGCTGGCACAGCAACACCCCGCCGAACGGCGGGAACGTGGGCGACGCCCGCACCTTCCAGATGACCACCCTCCGCTACCGCATTAACCAGTCCCGCGGGTGGCCGAACGCGCCGGGCAACTGCGGCTCGCAGGGGGTGTGCGACAACATGGGCACCAACATCCCGCTCAGCTCCGGGCACACCGGCGGGGTGAACGCCCTGTTCGGCGACGGCAGCATCAAGTTCATCCGCGACAGCGCCACCCTGGCCACCCTCGGCCAACTGGCTACCCGCGACGACGGCACCGTCCTCGGCAACGACTACTAACCGCCGACCCGCAACCCCTCGCGCCCCGCCGCCGGTCGTCACCGCCGGCGGGGCGGTTTCGTTCCCCACTCCCCACACGAGTCTCTCCCGATGAACAAGTTGATCGCCGGCGGCGCGCTCGCCGCCGCCCTGTTGTGCGCCCTCGCCGGGTGCGGCGGGGGCAAGCCGCCCGACCAGGAGAAGGCGAAGGTGTCCGGGGCCATCACCCTGGACAACAAGCCGCTCAAGACCGGGTCGATCACCTTCGACGCGGCCAACGGCCAGCCGCCCAGCTCGCTCGACATCCTCGACGGCAAGTTCGAGGGCAACGCCCCGGTGGGCAAGTGCAAGGTGCAGATCACCGCCTTCGAGAAGATGACCATGAAGGAGAAGATGCGCAAGGAGGGCAAGCCGGTGATCGACGGGCCGGGGTACGACGAGGTCCAGGAATACAACATGGCCCCGGAGCGCTACAATACGAAGTCCACCATCACCAAGGAGGTGGAAGCGGGTAAGACGAACGAGTTCAAGTTCGAGTTGCAGAGCAAGTGACCGGACGGCCGACCGAGCGGGGGGGCCGGGGGCGGCAGC
>JANNVG010000749.1:0-3614 GCA_031414395.1 Fimbriiglobus sp. | reverse complement strand
CCGTTTCAGGTTGAACGCCCCCTCTCCATGACATGGAGTGGGGGTGTTCAACGGGCATGCCCTTCGGAGATTTTGGATGTCGCCCAGGAACCGTTTCAGGTTGAACACCCCCTCTCCATGACATGGAGAGGGGGCCGGGGGGTGAGGTCTTGATTTCCCGTACCGACATCTGTGCCGCCGACGACCACGACACCCAGGCGAAGCTGGTGCAGGCGCTCCGCGCCCTGGGGTTCGTCGCCGACGACACGTGGCACGACGACCCCACGTTCGGCGTCGGCGTCACCCGGTATCGGTTGGGCGAGCGGGAGTTGACCGTCTTCAAAGACGTGTGGGTGGTGGACATCGCCGGCCCGCAAGAGTTGGTGGAGGCGGTGTTGCGTGGGATGGGCGGCCTGTAGGCGAACCCGGCCCGCAAGGGCCGTGGGTGGCGTGCTCAGCCACTTGATCCAACACCCGCGGCCCTTGCGGGCCGGGTTCGCCCGGAACGGTCCGCGTAACAACCGGCTCGTCGCTCCGCCCCGTCCCCCCGTATATTCCCCCAGACCCGTTCGTCCGCCCCGCGAGGTGTTGCCATGCCCCGGTCGTTGCTCGGCCTGCTCGCCCTGGCCGTCGCCTGCCTGCCGACGTTCGCCCAGGCCCCCGTTCCCGCCGACGCGGTGAAAGCCGCCGTCGCCAAGTTCAAAGAGGAGCGGGCGGACGCGGTGAAGACGTTCACCAAAGACGAACTGTCCGCGGCCGACGAACAGGCGGCGAAGGCCGAGGTGGCGCTGGCCGCCGGCAACACCGAGCAGGCCAGCCGGCTCATCACCGAAGCCCGCTGGCAACTGCCGGTGCAGCAGAAGAACCTGCCGGAGAACGTGAGTCGCGTGCTGGGCGGCGCCCGCCTGCGGCACGGCGACCGGGTGAACGCCCTCACCTACTCGCCGGACGGCAGCCGGCTGGCCAGCTCCTCCCGCGACGGCACCGTGCGGGTGTGGGACATCGGCAACGGCCGCGAACTGGCCGTGTATCGCGGGCACGAGGGCGCGAAGGTGGTCGAGGAGGACAAGCAGAAGAAGCCGCCGGTGGAGGCGGTGAACGAGTTCCGCGCGCCGGGCGTGACCTTCAGCGCCGACGGCAAGCGGGTGGCCAGCGCCGGCTCGTCCGAAATTCACATCTGGGAGGCCGACACCGCCAAGCCGATCAAGGTGCTGAAGGGGCACACCAAGGACGTGCTGAGCGTCGCCTTCGCGCCCAAGTCGGCCGACCTGCTGCTGAGCGGCGGGGCGGACCGCAAGTTCATGATGTGGGACGTGACGAAGGACAAGCCGACGCACACGTCGGAGGAACAGTCCGGGCGGGTGGAGGCGGTGGCGTTCAGCGCCGACGAGCGGTTCGTGGCCGTCGGCGAAACCACCGGCGGGGTGGTGGTGTACGCCACCAACAAGTGGGACAAGCTCATCTTCGGGTCGAAGGTGGCGGACAAGACCGGGCTGAAGACGCTCGGCTTCACCCGCGACGTGACCGGGCTGATCGTCGGCGGCGACGGCGGGCAACTGAAGGTGGTGGGCGGGCCGGGCGGGCCGGAATCCAGCCTGGGCAACCCGCTCGCCCGCCTGGACGCGCACACCGGCTCCGTCACCGGGCAGGGCACCACGCCGGACGGCAAGCTGCTCGCGTCGATCGGCGAGGACCGCACGGTGGTGGTGTGGGAACTGCCGGCGGGTCGGCAGATCCGCGCGTACCAGACGGAAACGTCGGCCAACAAGGGCAGTTGCCTGGCCGTGCGGCCGGACGGCAGGCAGATCGCCGCCGGGTTCGAGTCCGGGCAAATCCGCCTGTTCCCGCTCTCCAACTCGGACGACCACCGCACGTTCGCCGACAGCAAAGAGAAGCTGATGACGGCCGCGTACAGCCCGGACGGTAAGCAGTTCGCCACCGCCGGCGGGGACACCGTGGTGCGGGTGTACGACACCGCCACGGGGGCCATGAAGAAGGAACTGAAGGGGCACAAGATCGCCGTCACCGCCCTGGCGTGGGTGTCGAACACGGCGCTCGCCTCGGCCGGGGCCGACAAGATCGTGAAGGTGTGGGACGTGACCGCCGGCACCGCCAAGGACGCCACCGGGCACACGGTGGCGGTGCTGGCCGTGGCGTCCGACCCGGCGGGCAAGCTGCTCCTCTCCGGCGGGGCGGACAAGAGCATTCGCGGGTGGAACCCGACCACCGGCGAGCCGACCAAGCTGAAGCTCGACGGCACGTCCGCGGTGTGCGCCATCGCCATCAGCGCGGACGCCAAGCGGGTGGCGGTCGGGCTGGCGAACGGCAAGCTGCAACTGTTCAGCGTGACCGGCGACACGCTCACCCCGACCGGCGAAGTGGCCGGCGCGCACAACGCCGGCGTGGCGGCGGTCGTGTTCCACCCGGCCGGCGACCGGCTGGCCACGTGCGGGGGCGACGGGTTCGTGCGGCTGTGGACCGCCCCGGAGAGCGGCACCCCGAACCGCGAGCGGGAGTACACCCCGCCGTTCAAGCCGACGGTCGGTGCCCCGCCCATGCCGGTCACGTCGGTGGCCTTCTCGCCGGACGGCAAGCAGATTGTCGGCGGCGGGTCGGAAGGGGTGGTGCGGCTGTGGGACACCGTCGGCGGGGGTGAAGTCCGCGGGCTGCGGGGGCACACGTCGTGGGTGACGAGCGTGCAGTTCGCCACCGACGGCAAGACGGTGCTGTCGTGCTCGGTGGACGCGGCGGCCAAGATCTTCGACCTGCCGCGGGGGGAAGCCGCCGCCACCGGGCACTCGGCGGCGGTCAACTGCGTGGCCGTCAGCCGCGACGGCAAGCACGCGGCCACCGGCAGCGGCGACATGACGGTGAAGGTGTGGGACCTGGCCACCGGGCGGGAAGTGGCCACCCTCACGGGAGAATCGGAGGGGAAGTCCGGGAGTGACACGGGCGTCCTGTCGGTGGTGTTCGTGGGCAACGACAAGGTGGCCGCGAGTGGGCACGAGAAGGTGCTCCGCACGTGGTCGTTCGCCCCGCCCAAGCTGCTGGCCACCAAGACCCTGCCGCAGTCGTCGTTCTTCCTGGCCACCGACCCGGACGGGAAGGCGGTGGCCGCCGCGTGGACGGACAACGTGAACAGCGGCAAGAGCAAGTCGGGGTTCAACCTGTTCCCGGCCGACGGCGACCCGGTGCTGATCGAAGTGGAGTCGAAGGGGAAAGAAGACGCCACCTCGTCGGCGGCCGTGTCGCCGGACGCCAAGTGGGGGATGCTGGGCAGCAAGGAGGGGGTCATCAGCATCTGGGATCTGGCCAAGAAGGAGCGCGTCGGTGGCGAGTGGCCGCTGCTGGCGAAGGCGGCGGTGTACGACATGGGGATGACGCCCGACCGCAAGACGGTGGTCGTCATCGAGGAGACGGGGGACGTGAAGGTGGCCGACACCGCCACGCGGACGGTGACGGCGAAGGTGAAGGCGGTGGACGGCGAGGTGCGGGGGGTCGTCGTGGCGCCGACGGGAGACAAGTTCGCCACCCTGGCCGGCGACGGCACGGTGAAGGCGTGGGACATGGCGTGCAAGGAGGTCCGCACGTGGAAGCTGCCGCACGCGCCCACGTGTGCCGTGTTCACCGCCGAC
>JANNVG010000748.1:0-6039 GCA_031414395.1 Fimbriiglobus sp. | reverse complement strand
GGGCGCCCCCCCCCCTTAAAACCCGCGGGCGGCCCCCCCGCGCTCCCGGCCGAGTCAAGGAGATCCCATGTCCGACGCCCTCATCTCCGCCGCGACGGCCGCCCGCGAGCTGGCGTTCGCCCCGTATTCCATGTTCAAAGTGGGGGCGGCACTGCTGGCCGACGACGGCACCGTCGTCACCGGGTGCAACGTCGAGAGCGCGAGCTACGGGCTGACGATTTGTGCCGAGCGGGTGGCCATCGTGAAAGGGGTGAGCGAAGGGCGAACGCGGTTCACCTGTGTGGCGGTGGTGGCCGACACGCCCGACCCGACCCCGCCGTGCGGGGCGTGCCGCCAACTGCTGTGGGAGTTCGCTCCCGATGCGGCGGTGATCCTGGCGAACCTGAGCGGCAAGCGCCGCACGTTCACGATGCGGGAGTTGCTGCCGCACGGGTTCGACGGGGGCTTCCTGGGGTCGTGTTCCGGTGCCGCGACCCCGGCCGCGGGCGGCGGCGCCGCTGGGGCGTAACGGGAGCGTGGGCGGCCCTGCTATACCGGATTGCGTTGATGTCTTGCTGTAGCCGGCCTCTGTGAGGCCGGGTCAGGACCGGGGTCACAGACCCCGGCTACAGCAAGACATCACTGCCACCTGGTATTACTTCGCCTTTTGCCCACTCCCCGCCGCCGAGTTATAATCCCCGCAGTGCCACGGGCTTCCCGCGGCCGTGGCGAGGGGATGCAATGCCGGCACGTCTGCTCTGGTGTGTGGTCGGCCTGCTCGGGGCCGCGGCGGTGGCCGCCGCCCAGGGGGGCGACGTCGGCCTGCTCGTGCGGGTGGAGGGCAACCTGGACACGAAGCAGGTGGATCAGATCAAGGAGCGGGTGAACACCGCCCTCGCCAGCGGGGCCGACCGCCCGTCCAAAGTCATCTTCTGGTTCACCCCCAAAGACCAGCCGACCGCCAGCGCCAGCTACGGGGCGTGTGCCGACCTGGCCGACGCCATCCAGCGGTGGAGGGACGTGAACACCGTCGCGCTCGTGTCCGCCAAGCTGAGCGGGCACGCCGTGCTGCCGGCCCTGTGCTGCAACGAGCTGGCGATGAGCAAGGAGGCGAGCGTCGGCGAGGTGGTGCCGGCCGGGGCCGACCCGCTCGACGGCCTGCCGGTGAAGGGGTACGAGACGCTCCTCCGCGACACCAAGCCGGCCCACTTCGCCGTCGTGCGGAAGATGTACGACAAGTCGGTGCGGCTGATGATCGGCCAGAAGAACAAGGCCGACTGGTACTACGACTCGCTCGACAAAGCCAAGTTCGAGAAGGAGGGCGGCACCGCCACCAACACCACGCCGGTGCCGGGGGGCGAGGCCGGCGTGGTCGGGCTGTTCTCCTCCGAGCGGATGGGGCAGTTCGGCCTGCGGAAGCTGTCCGCCCAGAGCGTGAGCGACCTGGCCGTGCTGCTGAACGTGGCCCCCGGCTCGCTCCGCGACGACCCGAACATCGGGAAGGCGCCGAAGGCGTTCCGGTATGTGCTGCGAGACGCCGTCACGCAACAGACGGCCGAAACCCTCGTCCGCACCGTCAAGACGGAGGCCGGGCGGGGGTACAACCTGCTGTTCCTGCAACTGGAGTGCGACGAAGGCGACGCCTCCGCCGCCCGCGATTTGGCCGGCGAACTCATGACGCTGCAAGAGGGCGAGAAGGCCGTCCGCATCGTGGCGTTCATCCCGAACAACGCGAACAACACGTCGGTGCTCGTCGCCCTCGGCTGTTCGGAAATCGTCATGAGCACCCGCAAGGGCATGGGCGAGGGCACGCCGGAGGGCACGCTCGGCGACTTCGGCCCGTACATGAAGAAAACCAACCAGGGGGCGGAGGTGCTCTCGCCCATGCTGGCGGACCTGGCCGAGAAGCAGAACCTGCCGGCCAACCTGTTCCGCGGGATGGTGGACAAGGATCTGGAACTGGTGCTGGTGCGGGGGGCGAAGGACCGCCGACGGACGGCCGTGATGCCGAAGTCGCAGGCGGTGGCGGAGAAGGCCGAGTGGAACGAGGAGGGGACCGTCAAGAAGAAGGGCGAGTTGCTGAAGCTGACGGCGAGCGAGGCCAAGAGGTACGGGCTGGTGAGCACGGTCATCGACGGCACGAGCATCGCCGACGTGTACCCGCGGTACGGCGTGGACAAGGCCGACGACGCCACCCCGGACCTGATTAGCCAGTTCCGCGACATCCTGCGGATGCCGGTCGTCACCGTCATCCTCATCATCCTCGGGTTCATCGGGCTGATGCTGGAGTTGAAGGTGCCGGGGGTGGTGGTGCCGGGCATCGTCGCCGCGCTGGCGTTCATCCTGCTGTTCTGGGCGTGGGCACCCGTCAGCGGCAACTTGGCGTGGCTGGCCGGCCTGCTGTTCGTGTTCGGCCTGATCCTCGTCATCCTCGAAGTGTTCGTCTTCCCCGGCTTCGGCGTGCCCGGCGTGGTGGGCATCCTGGCCATGCTGTCGGCCGTCGTGCTCATCACCATGGAGCGGTTCCCGGAAGACGGCAGCCAGTGGTTCGAGGTGGCCAAGAAGACGGCGATTTACATCTTCGCCCTCATCGGGTCGGCCGTCGGGGCGTTCCTCATCGCCCGCTTCCTGCCCAAAGTGCCGATCGCCAACCGCATGGTGCTGGCCCCCACCGCCGACCGCGAGGCCGTCGACCCGACCATCATGCCCGGCGCCGCGCAAGCCGCCGCACTGCTCGGCGTGATCGGGGTGAGTCGCACGGTGTTGCGGCCGGCCGGCACGGTGCAGTTCGGGGACGAGTTCGTGGACGTGGTGAGCGACGGCGGGTTCATCCCCGCCGGCACCCGCGTGCAGGTGATCGAGGTGGAGGGCACGCGGATCGTGGTGAAAGAGGTGTAACGATCTGGCGAACCACGGCAGTGAGGCGGCGGGTGTCCTGGCGAACCCCGCCCGCGAGGGCGGCGGGTGTCTGTTCCCACCCACCACCCTTGCGGGCGGGGTTCGCCTGTCAGTTCTCGCAAGAGCGGCGGGCCAACCACGTAGTGGAGGTCGGTCATGATCGAGCGGCACTGGTTTTTTACATGGCGGACCTACGGCACTTGGCTCCCCGGCGATGACGGCTTCGTTGGGATGTTCCGCACCCCAGACGGTCGGCGGGTGAGTGAAAACGCTCCCGGAACGCTGACCGCTGCCCCCCTCCCCGCGCTCGCCCGTTATGCCACCTCCTTGTTGACCCATTCGCCCGTCTTCCTCTCAGACGAGCAGTGCCAGTCGGTCGAGTCGGAACTGCATCGCACCTGCCGGCATCGCCAGTGGGTGCCGGATGCCGTGGCGGTCATATCGAATCACTTGCACATCCTGTTCGGCGTGCCTGGCGATCCGGACAAGGACGCGATGCTGGCGGAGTTGAAAGCGTATTGCAGTCGGGAGTTGAACAAGCTGGAGCGTCGGCCGAAGGGCTGGTGGTGGGCCGATGGCGGCTCGACAAGGGCAATCCGTGACGACGGCAGTCGGGTGCTGGTGATCGACTACATTCGGACCCAACCAGGGGCTGTGCGGGTGTGGCTGAGCGACGAAGCCGAGCGACTGTTGACGGAATATGGGAAGATACAGGCGAACCCCGGCCGCGACTTGGTGAACCCCGGCCGCAAGGCCGGTGGGTAGGGTCAACCACCACCCGCCGCCCTTGCGGGCGGGGTTCGCCAAGACACCCGCCGCCCTTGCGGGCGGGGTTCGCCAAGAGGTCCCATGGAACTGTACCTGCTCATCGCCTTCTGCATCGCCGCCCTCGGGCTGGTCGCGCTCGGCGGGGAGTTCGCCTTCCCCACCGGCGGGTTCTTCCTCGCCGCCGCCCTCATCCTGTTCATCGCGGCGGTGGGCGTGGTGCTCGTGTGGGGCACCCGCACCGAGGCCGTCGTGGGCGTCATCGGCTTCTGCATCGGCGTGCCGGTCGTCGGCTGGCTGATGGTGCGGGCGTGGAAGAGCATGGCGTTGAAGAGCGGACTCGACCCGAAGCGGGCCGGCGGCACGGTCGCCCAATCCGTGCCCGAACTGAGCGAGCTGGACACCCTCCGCGGGCAAGTCGGCCGCACCGCCACCCCCATGCGGCCGGCCGGCACGGTGCTGTTCGACGGCAAGCGGATCGACGCCCTCACCGAAGGGGTGATGCTCGACGCCGGCGTGCCGGTGCAGTGCGTGGGGGTGAAGGCCGGGCGGGTGATCGTGCGGAAGGTGAACGCCGCCGCGACCCTGGTGGATCTGAATCTGGAGGAGTGAGGACGGAACCTCACCCCCCGTCCCCCACACCATGTCATGGAGAGGGGGGGTCCAAAGTGGATATGAGGGTGGCGGTTTAGCGTGACGACCAGAACTTTTGCCGTTTGAACACCCCCTCTCCATGACATGGAGAGGGGGACGGGGGGTGAGGTCCTTTCCCCGCCCGCATACACTACCCATATCCCCGCTGCACACAGCGGAGCGCACCCGCACTCCCCACACGCAAGGATTCCCCGTGATCTGGGCCATCAACCTGGCACTGTTCGCACAGAAGCCGACCGCCCCCGCGGGCGGGTCCACCCCCGCCACCGCCGACGGCGGGTTCGACACCGTCGGGCTGGTGCTCATCATCGCCGCCGGCGTCGCCGCCCTGGTGTTCCTGATCATCCTGTTCGTGTTCTTCAGCTTCGTTCAGCTGTGGATTCAGAGCCTGCTCACCGGGGCCAACATCTCCATCTGGAGCATGTTCGGCATGAAGCTGCGCAAGGTGCCGTACAGCATGATCGTCAACCAGAAGATCGCCCTGGTGCAGGCCGGCGTGCCCATCAACACGGAAGACCTGGAGGCGCACTTCCTGGCCGGCGGGCGGGTGCTTCAGACCGTGAAGGCGGTCATCGCCGCGCACAAGGCCGGGCTGGATTTGAGCTGGAAAACGGCCGCCGCCATCGACCTGGCCGGCCGCGACGTGCTCGACGCCGTGCGGACGAGCGTGAACCCGAAGGTGATCGACTGCCCCGACCCGGCGAAGGGCAAGCAGTACCTGGACGCCGTCTGCCGGAACGGCATTCAACTGCTGGCGAAGGCGCGGGTGACGGTGCGGACCAAGCTGGAACGGCTGGTGGGCGGGGCGACCGAAGAGACCATCATCGCGCGCGTCGGCGAGGGCATCGTGAAGGCCATCGGCTCGGCCCACGACCACCGCGAAGTGCTCGCCAACCCCGGCATGATCTCGCAGACCGTGCTGCACTCCGGCCTCGACGCGCAGACGGCGTTCGAGATCGTGTCCATCGACATCGCCAGCCTCGAACCGGGCGAGAACGTCGGGGCGCAGTTGGCCGAACGCCAGGCCCAGACCGACCTGAAAGTGGCCCAGGCCGAAGCCGAGAAACGCCGGGCAGCGGCGGTGGCGCTCGAACAGGAAATGCAGGCCGCCATCCAGGAGAACCGGGCGAAAGTGGTGCTGGCCGAGGCCGAAGTGCCGCTGGCCATCGCCGCCGCGTTCAAGGACGGCCGCATCGGGGTGATGGACTATTACAACATGAAGAACCTGCAAGCCGACACGAACATGCGGCAGGGCATCGCCGGTCAGACCGGGCCGTCCGACGGCAGCGGGCGTTGAGATCAATTCAAGTTTCACCGCCGAGGGCACATGAGGGCACATGAGAAGGAGAGAATGGGGAGCAGAGTTTTCTCATTCAAACTCTCCCTGTTTTTTTCTTCGCGGCCTCTGCGGTTAAATGTCTTCTGTCTTCCTCTTTTGTCCTCATGGGCCCTCGGCGGTGAAACTCTTCTGACTTCTCAGGGTTCCCAACATGGGCGGGCTGATCGTCACCTTCGGCATCATCGTCGTGATGTCGATTCTGGGCTACCTGACGCAGATGCTGAAGCGGGCGGCCGACCGCCGGCAGCAGGAGCGGGACCGCGAGAAGGAGCGGGAGCGCCGCGCCCGTACCGCGCTCGAAAATCCCACCCCGGTGGCCCCCACCCGCCAGAACGACCTCGACCGCTACATTCAGGCGGTCGAAGCCCAGCGGCAGAAGCCGACGCCCACCGCCCGCCCCGCCC
>JANNVG010000747.1:0-5272 GCA_031414395.1 Fimbriiglobus sp. | reverse complement strand
CCGATTGCTTCCCGCGCGCCGGGGGGTTGCAATAACCGGGCGGGCTCCCCTGTTTGTTGCTTGGCGGGGGGGGGGCTCCACCCCCCTGGTTTTTTGACACCCCACCGGGCGCACCCTGGGGGCTGCCCCCCCCCGCTCGCCTGGGCCGCACTACTTCTGCAGGCGGGCGTCGGCGAAGTTCAGCCCTTCGCCGCTGAACAGCGACTCCCGCCCGACGGTGATCTTCAGCTCCTTCGCGTCCTTCACGTTCAGGTTCAGTTCGAGCACCTTCTTCTTGGCCTTGGTGGCGTTGTCGAACGTCTCCTCCACCAACTTGCGGCCGTCCACCTCGATGACCAGCGTCACCTTGCTCGTCACCACCGGCACGGCGTCGTCGATGCCCACCAGCGCCTTGAACTCGCGGTAGTTGCCGCCGAGGGGGAAGGTGAGGGTGGTCTCGGGGGACACCCACACGCCCTTCTGGTACGGCCGGCCGCCCACCCGCAG
Organism: Fimbriiglobus sp.; assembly: GCA_031414395.1. Classification (GTDB taxonomy): domain Bacteria; phylum Planctomycetota; class Planctomycetia; order Gemmatales; family Gemmataceae; genus JALHQU01. The sequence continues at coordinate 4,786 of JANNVG010000747.1, read as the reverse complement.
GCCGTTCCCCTCGCGGGTCTTGTTCAGCAGGAACGGCTGGTACGGCTCGCCCGGGATGGCCGCCGGGGCGTCCACCGCCGGGTCCACCTCGGCCAGGTACTTGACGTTCCCCTGGGCGAAGTCCATGCGGGCGATGGCGGCCAGCGAGTCGTACTCCACGCTCGCCCCGCTCACCGTCTTGACCGTCACCTTGCCCTTCGCGTCGATGGCCACGGTGGTGGCCAACAGGGTGTTGCCGAACACGTCGAACACGCGGCCGGCGGTCGGCGGCAGGATGTTCGGCGGCGGGTTGTAGAACAGCATCCCGCCGGTGATTTTGGCCATGGTCACCTTGTCGCGCTTGGTGGCGATGTCCTCGAACGTCAGTTCGGTGCCGTCGGGCGACCCGCCCACCAGCGTGCCCTCGATCGGCCCGAAGCCGTCCTTGTCGTTGAACAGCACCAGTTGATCCCGCTTGCCCCGCGTCTCCACGATCTTCAGCTTCCAGTCGGCCCGGATGGTGCCCGTGTTCGCCTTCCGCACCCAGTACAGCATGTGGTCGGCGGACAGGGTGACGACCGGCGGGGCGATCCCTTCGGCGGCGACGACCGGGGTGACGGCGAACGCCCGCGCCTTCACCAGCGTGCCCTCGTGGGCCACCTTCAGCACGCTGCCGTCGGTCAGTTCGATCTCGTCGTAGGGGGCGGTGCCGAGGGGCAGGGCCTTGTTGCCCAGCCGCACCTCGGCGAGCGTCTTCACCGACAGCTTGGCCTCCTGACCGTCGGCCCCCTTGTAGACGAGGGAGTCGCCGGTCACGCCCAGCACGTCGCCCTTCACGGTCTTGCCGTCGAGGGAGACGAGGTCGGCGGCTAACGACACAGACGACCCAGCCAGGAAAATGCAACAGGCCAGGGTGAGCGGGTGCCGGGAGGTCATGCGGGTGGCCCAGGTGGCGAACGTGTCGGGAGGGATATGGTGAATTGTGCCGTCCGCGCGGGCGGAATTCCAGTGCTGTCGGCGGGGAATGTTACGCGGCGGGTCTCGGGTCCACTGGAACCGGGAACGGAGTGACCGGGTGGAACCCCGAACGCAGTGAGCGGGGTGTGAAACGAACCCGGTCACTGCGTTCCCGGTTCCAATCGGCCGGCCGGGGTTCGCCCCAATGCGACGACCGACCGCCGCAAACAAAACAAGGGAGCGAGCTTTCGCCCGCTCCCCGTGTGCGTGGTGAGTGCCGCCCGGCAGGCGGCACCTACGCTACCTGCTGCTGTTCTGGAGCGCCTTGAAGTACTCTTCCACGTAGGGTTTGTACTTGGCCGGGGCGTCCTGCACCATCTTCTGAGCGATCTTGATCCGCTCGGAATCGGGCAGCGTGCCCCACACTTCGGCGATCCGCTTCAACTCCTTCTCGTCCACCTTGCCGTTGGCCGGCCCGGTGTTCGGCAGACTGCTGCTGGCCGCAGGGCCGCTCGGATTCAGGCCGCCCGCTTGTCCCGGCTGACCGCCGGACGGGCAACCACCACCGTTTCAAGCCCCGCCTTTCGCCTTCTCCTCCAGCTCTTTGATCTTCTCGTCCAGGCGGAAGATGATCCGCTTCTGGATGTCCTGGGTGGTCTGACCACCGCGGGCGAGATCGAGCCGGCGACCGCTGCTGTCCATCAGCTTGCCGATGTTCGACAGGTCCTTCTCGTCCTTCGACCAGTTTTGTAGGTCGAAGAACATGAGGGTGGCGACCATCTTGTAGCGGTCGGGGGCGTCGGTCACGTCGTCCAGCAGCCGCACGAGCGAGGCTACCGCGTCCACCTTGCGGGCCTTCTTGTACCCGGCGATGCTGTGCTCGGCGACGGCCTTGAAGAACAGGAAGGCCGACGGGTCGACCACGTCTTCCGACTTGGCGTCGGACACGGCCAGCAGGGCCTCTTCGTACACCTTCTTGCCGGCCAGGGCGCGGGCGTAAGCCGCCCCCAGGTTGGCCTTCACGAAGGCGTCCTTCTCGTCGGCGATCACGGCGGGGACGGCCAGCGGCGCGTCCTTGGTGATGTCGCGGGCGTCGTCCAGGGCCGTTTGCGCTTCGGGCTTACCCAGGGCGATGCTGGCGACCGTCTTCTCGATAACCGTCTTGTCGGTCGCCCAGATGGCGTCCACTTTCGCCTTGTCCAGTTTGCCCAGGCCGGTCAGCCACGCCTCGGCTTTCGCCTTGGCCGTCTCGGGCGCCATCGCCCGCAACGTGCCGAACGACACCAGAGACGGGTCGGGCAGCTTCGCCCCCCCTTTCTCCGGCTCGGCGGCCGACGCGCACAGGACCGAACCGGCGGCGATCGCGACCGTCGCGATCCACTTCCGCAGTTTCACGGGAAACCTCCTCGGATTGAGGGGAAACGACGGCCACCCGCAATTGGGGCGCCGCGGGTGAGTTCGCTCGCCGCACCCGACGGGCACCGCCCGCCGAGAGGCCACTGAACACTTTACCTGACGCGGGCGGAAAAGTCACACCGATATTCACCGACTCCTCATCCCGTTACCCGGCGTTACGTTCCGGCGGGGACACCCACCCAGAGGACGACCGTCGGCGGGAGAACTCACCGCCGCCGGCGACGGCGGGGGTACGATTCATGTCCGACCGCTGCGCCGCATTCGCATAGACCGGGTGTACGACACCGCTTCGCGGAGAACGCCGATGGCCTTTCGAGCGACCGGGCCGGGCAAGGTGGACCGCCTGCCGTCCGATGGCGGCAGCAAAGTGCTGCTGTTCAACTTCGACTTCGACGACATGCAGACCACCGAGCTGAAGGCCGAGCACAAGCAGTTCCTGGAGCGGGAGGTGCTGCCGCGGCTGGTCGGGCAGACGGCGCACGTGTTCCTCCGCGGGTCGGCCAGCCGGGTCGGGGCGGCCGACTACAACGTGCGGCTGTCTCGCCACCGGGTGAACAAGGTGGTCAACTTCCTGAAGGCCCGCGGGGTGCGAGACGCGCAGATGCAGCCGGAGGCGGTCGGCAGTGCCGTGTCCACGTCGGCCAAACTGGACGACGAGCGAGACCGCGGGGTGGTGGTGCTCGTGCAGGTGGCCGTCACCCCCACGCCGCCGATCATACCGCCCACGCTGGTGGCCATCAGCACGGTCAAGTTCTGGATCAACGCCTTCATCCCCGGCACGGTGGCGGGGCTGACGCGGGTGCTGGCCACGGGGCCGTTCGCCGGCAAGACGATCGTCCCCGGCCCGCCGGGGTCGGACGAGTTCCTGACCGACAACCGCGGGTTCAGCACGAGCACCACCGCCTCCTCGCGGATGCACTCGGAGTTCGAGGTGCGGTTCACTCCGGCCGGCCCGCGGCTGGTCTCGCAGGCACACCGCTGCGACCCGTCGCACGAGATCGAGGAGTCGACCGGCACGGTGGTGGGCACGGCCACCGGCAGCACCAGTCGCATGACCTTCGTGATGCGGACGCCCTTCGGCGCGTCGGTGAACTTGGTGCAGGTGGACATGAAGGGGGCGACCAGCAACCCGCTCGTCGCCGCCTCGCCGGACATCGACTACACCGGCACCATCACCATCGACCCGTCGCGGCGGAAGCTGGAGATGGACATCAAGATCGACGAGTTCCCGGCGTTCGAGGCGTACTGTAGCATGAACGGCGGGGCGGCGTTCGAGCTGTTCGTCGAGCCGCCGCCGGCGGGCAACTCGCCGTTCGACCTGTTCGGCGGGGCGAACCGGCCGTTCAAGAGGCGGGCGGAGGACCGCAACGGCGACGGCGTGTTCGAGACCCGCACGGTGCTGTGACCGCGGGTCCGACGGCACTCACGTCCCCTTCCCCCACCGCGCGGTCGCCTCGGCCACCCGCCGGCCGAGTGCGGCGGCGGTCTTCACGTCCCCCGCGCTCACCGGGTCGCCGCCGACGGACTGGGCCATCGCCCCGGTGAAGCTGCTCAGGCGGTTCACGTCTTCCGGGGCCGTGCCCTCCACCAGCACCGCCGGCCCGACCCAGATCATGCCGTGCTGCATGGCGTTCACGACCAGCCCTTGCAGCGTGTTCAGCTTGTCCCCGCTCAGCCCGCCGCTGTGCGTGAACCCGGCGGCCACTTTGTCCTTCCACCCCTGCTTGAACCACACCCCGGAGCAGGCGTCGATGAACGCCTTGAGCTGCGCGCTGGACCCGCCCATGTACGTCGGCGTGCCGAACACGATGGCGTCCGCGGCGGCCAAGGCGGACAGGACGGCGTCGTCCTTCCACCGCCCGTTCTGGATGTCGGCGTCTCGCAGGCGGTGGAGTTCGACGGTCGTACCGGCCACCCCGCGGGCGCCGTCGCCCACCGCCCCGGCGAGCGCGTGCGTGTGCCCCTGGGCGGAGTAATAAACGACGGCGACGGTCGGCATGGGAGCGCTCCGAGTTCGGGCGAGGTGGGGCGAGAACGAGTGTAGCGGCGCGGCGGGTGGGGGCCAGTCGCCCCGAACGAATAGAGTCGAACCCCCTTCACGAGCTGCCCGGCCGGTGCGAGTCCGACGCCGCCACCGGGCACGACGCCCTCCACCCGCCACACCGCCTCACCTCGACCGGGGCGGCCAGCGGACGAAGCCGGCGGAGGCCGGCAGCGCGGCCCGCGGCCTACGCCAAGAAACTGGTGATGCGGTCCGGCCGCGGCACGAAGGGCGACCCGTACCGCTTCCGCCTGCGCACGAGGGAGGACGACGCCGACGACCGCTTCCGCGCCTCCCTGACGGCGCTGCCCGACCTGCCGCCGTGGGGGGGGGGGTGAGTTGGGATGTGACATTGGGAATCGGGTAACCTGTTCACCCGACGCGCCAGCGAGG
>JANNVG010000746.1:0-5251 GCA_031414395.1 Fimbriiglobus sp. | reverse complement strand
ACGACGAGCCGTCCCAGGAACTTCCCCCAGTGAGTGACGGCGGCTGACGCCTTCGACCCCTGCATTCGTAGGGTTTTTTAGCTTTCCGGGCAGGCCGTCGCCCCCGTCGCGGAAGGCGTCCGCGACGGGTCTCGCGTCGGTGGGAGGGCCACTCCCGCTTGTGGTCGTTGTCCCCGACTCGTCGTCGTCACTCGCCCGCCGGTGGGTCCGGTGACTTCGCCCGGCCGTCGAATTCGCCGTAAGTCCTTGACCGGCATGGGTGGTAGCGGAATTGGGGAGTCGGTCCGCCGGAGGGTGGGGGGAAAGTGGCCGGAACCACTCGCCCCCGGTTGTCGCCGGTCAGCCGTCCACCGGTAGCCACTGGGTGATGTCGGTGCGGGTGTTGCCGGTGGCTACTTCACGAACACCGCGTCCGTGTCGTACACCTCCCCGCCGTTGCGGGAGATGGCCGCCTTCATCGCCTTCTCGTCGAACTTCCGCTTCACCTTCGCCGTGCTGCCGTCACACATCGCGCAATAGAAGAAGTCGCCGTCGATCATCCGCCCCAGCTTGGGGAACTCCTTCGCGTCCGGGTCGAGGTCGGTGCCCGGTTTGGTCCAAATCACCGGCTCGCCGGCGTCGATGACGGCGACGGTGTTCGACGTGCCGTCGGTGATGGCCACGATGCCCACCTTCTTGCCCGGCTCGAACACGCCGGCGGTGGCCGCGTTGGTGCCGCCGAACCCGCGGTAGAAGGTTCCGCCCTTCTCCATCTTTACCCGCGTCGGGGCGTAAACCTTCGGAATCTCGTCGATCAGCTTCTTGTTGGTGTCGCTGTCCCACGCTTCGTCCAGCTTGAACTGCTTGTACAGTGCTTCCTCTTCCATGTACGGCAGCAGTTGCACCCGCCAGCTCAGCCCGCCTTTCGTGTCGGCCGGCCAAGTGCCGTGGGCGTCGTGGTAGCCGTGGATGCCGATCAGGATTCGTTTCAGGTTGTTCTCGACCTCCTTCCGCTGCTCGTCGGTGGCCGGCTCCTCCTTGGCTTTGTCTTTCGGCACCGGGGCGGCTGTCACCAGCACGGCGAGCAGGGCGACGGAAAGCGCGGCGAACGCGGATCGCATGGGCGGCACCTCGGGAAAGGAGACGCTACGATTGTCGAAGGTGACGGGCCGGAGGGGAAGGGGGAAATGGCCACGGCGAGCGGGAACTGTTGCCCCAGGGCGAGGCCTTGGGCTGAGGAAGTCCGGGCCTTCGGCCCTTGCGGGTACGGACAACTTGCGGGGATTTCCGATAGGCCCGAAGGGCCGTCCTCCCTCAGCCCAGGGCATCGCCCTGGGATCTTCCGACGCGCTCGCCTCCGGCTCGCGGCTACTTTTTCTTCGTCGTCTTCGCCGGGGCGAGGACCGATTCCACCTGATCCGGGTTCTTCTCCAGGTAGCGGGCCACGCCGCTGAAGAAGTACAGCAACTGCTCGGCGCCTTCCTCGGCCATCTTCGGCGCGGACGGCCCGGCGATGCGGAGCGCCGCGTTGGCCAGCTTGCTGTCGCACTGCAGGTACACGTTCACCACCGGCTTGAACGCACAGTACCCGTTCTTGTCGGGGGCGCCCCGCGGGGCTTGCAGCACGGCCACCGCCTTCACCGGGATCATCGGCAGCAGCGCGCCCGCCTTCACCTTGCCGGTGGCGTACCAGATTCGCCCGTTCGGGATGTCGCCCACCGCCTGCCAGTTCAGCTCACTGCCGTTCTCGTCGGCCCAGTGGAACTGCCCCTTGCCCTGGTCGAGGATGTCCACGCACGGGATCTTCATCCGCTGCCAACCCAGCGCGGTGCGGTCCGGGTGGTCGAGCAGCCAGTCGTACACCGCCGGGTGTGCGACGAACTCCTCTTCGGCCGACTTCGCCGACACCATCGACGCCTTCATCACCGCGGCCACCGTCTCTTTGTGGGCGTCGGCGACGAAGTCCATTACGGTGGGCTGCTTGGTGGTCGTCTGGGTGGGCGACCTCTGAGCCGCCGACGGGGCCGGGGCGTACAGCGGGCGGGGGTCGGCGGCGGACGCCGACGCGACGACACACGCGACCACACCGGCGGCGAGCAAATGGGAACGCATACGACGACCTCAATCATCCGGACTGTGCGGATTCCCCCGAGTGTGTAGATCGGCAGGCCTGTGCCAGTTGCGTGAACCAATTTGGGTTCGCCAGACTGCCCGAAGGGGGGAGAGTACCCCAGAATCCCAGGGCGTTGCCCTGGGCTGAGGGAGGGTGGCCCTTCGGGCCTTTTCGGATGGACGGGTTCGACTTCCCCTGCAACTCAGGGCCAACGGCCCGCCCTCCCTCAGCCCAGGGCAACGCCCTGGGATTCTCGGTGTTGAACACTCCCCCCCGACGCGGAGAAGGGGCCGGGGGGGGAGGTATTTGTAAACTGCCCCCATCTCCCTGCGGAACTCTCATCATGCATCTGGCGAAAGTGCTCTACCCGGCCGGCGACATCGGCGCGGTGCGGGTGGACGGCGAGCGGGCCGTGCCCATCGACCTGGGCGTCATCCCCGGCATCGATTCACTGTCCGACATCCTGTTCGCGTCCGACCCGTTCGGGCTGGTGAGCGAACTGGAAGTGACGGCCGCCGCCCGCCCGCTCGCCGCGCTCAAGCTGCTCGCCCCCATCGACGCGCAAGAGGTGTGGGCGGCCGGCGTGACGTACAAGCGGAGCAAGATCGCCCGCGAAGAAGAGAGCGTCGGGGCGGCGCAGTTCTACGACAAGGTGTACTCGGCCCCGCGGCCGGAACTGTTCCTGAAGGCTACGCCCAGCCGGGTGAGCCACCCCGGTGATCCTATCCGCGTGCGGCGGGATGCCACTTGGAGCGTGCCCGAGCCGGAACTGACGCTCGCCATCTCGCCCGATTTGCGGATCGTCGGGTACACCGTCGGCAACGACGTGAGCAGCCGCGACATCGAGGGGGAGAACCCGCTCTACCTGCCGCAGGCGAAGATTTACCACGGCAGTGCGGCACTCGGCCCGGTGGTGGTGCTGGCCGACGCCGCCCCGAACATCACGTCGGCCGAGATCCGGCTGGTGATTCGGCGGAAGGGGGAGGTGGCGTTCGACGGCAGCACGAGCGTGAGCCAGATGGCCCGCACGCTGCCGAGTCTGGCCGAGTGGCTGGGCAAGGAGAACCACTTCCCGGACGGCGTGTTCCTGATGACCGGCACCGGCATCGTGCCGCCGGACGAGTTCACCCTGAGTCCGGGCGACGTGGTGAGCATCACGATTGCCGGGGTGGGTACGCTCACGAACCCGGTGGTGTAGTCGGTGCCGCCTGCCGGGCGGCACACGCATTCCAAGAGCGGCCGGGTTTATCCCCAGGGCCACTCAGCGATTGGAGGTGGGAAGAGTTTTTCACCACAAAGGATATGAAGAGCACGAAGGGAAGGCAGGAAAGCCCGGAGTGAGGCCGGTCCGACCGGGGTCACAGACCCCGGCTACAACAAGAGGTCAACGCAATCCGGGGTGAGACGCCGTCCGCCGGTAGCACTTCCGCGGGCAGGCGAACGGGTTGGCCCCGCACGCCGTCACCCTGGAGGAACACTTCGCCCACCACCCGCCGGCCGCCGTCGACGCCGCCCGTGCCGCCGCCGTCGTACTCCGCCACGCTCACCTTCACCGTGTTCGTCACGCTCCCGAAGCCGCTCGTCGGCGTGTCGTACGTCACCCCGGTCAGGTCGAAGGTGCTGTCCACGTGCGTCGTCTGCCCGGCCGCGTTCCGGTCGCTGCGGGAGAGCAACTGAATGTTGGCGATGCTCTCGGTGCCCGTCAGGTAGCCCAGATCGAATTTCGAGCCAGCGCTGATCGAGGTGACGGACAGGTTCCGCAGGCTGTCGAGCCGGATTACTCCTGCGTCCACTTGTCACCTTCGAACCGAGAGCGTGTGTCGCCCTCGAAAGCAGCTTGAGGTGCTGGTCCCTTCTCCTGCGGAGCGAATTTGAACCCGTATTTTCGAGTCTCGAACTCGCACACACGCCTGTTTCACCTGTATCATCAGCTTGCGGTTTTTGCCACGTGCATCACTGTATCCGTCGAGAATGCCGTCGCGATCAAAATCGTAATAAGTCACCAGATTCGACCCCATCTCGTACTGATAGACTTCGCCTTTTTGTCCCTCAGAGCCAGTTCCTGAATCCGGGCAGTCTGCATGTGACTCGGCCGTCAAGCGGCGTAGGCTGGGGCGACTTTCGCCAACTGCTGTTGATGCATATTGAGTGTTAACATCATGCTCCGCAAGTACACATTGCTCCGCGAGATCCACGCCCGCCCTTCGTACTCCCGCGCCAGCAACCGACTCCCCCGAAGCCATGAAAAGAACCGCCCCACCAGCCACCGCTTGGGTTGCGGGATGAACACCGTCTGCCCCGCCAACTTGGACACGATCACCAACCGATACCCCGCACCGGCGGTCGCCATGTACTCGTACAGCGTGTCCCGATGGTATGCCGAGTCGGCCAGCACGGTGGCCAACCGGCGGTTCCCTTCGGCCGCCGCCCGCAGCACCACCTCGGCCCCGGCCGCGTCGCTCACCGCCGCCGACGTGACGGCCACCGCGAACACCAACCCGAGCGTGTCCACCAGCACGTGCCGCTTCCGCCCCTTCAACTTCTTCCCGCCGTCGAACCCGGCATCGGGCACTGCTTCAGCCGATTTCACCGTCTGGGAGTCGATGCTCAGCAGGGACGGGTCGGCGGCACGCCCGTCGCCCACCCGCACCCGCTCGGCCAGTGCCCGTTGCACTCGCTCCCACGTGCCGAGGCGGGCGAACTTCTCGTGCCAGTTGGACACCGTCTTCCAAGGGATGGCGAAGTCCTTGGGGAGCATCTTCCATTGGCAGCCGGTCTTGAGCCGATACAACAGGGCGTTGATGGCGTGACGCAGGTTGGTGGTGATGGGAGCGCCGGACGAGTCCGGCGGGGGCAGGAGCGGAGCGACGACGGCCCACTGGGCATCCGTTAAGTCGGTGTCATAAGTGGTGTTATTGTTCGACGTATCGGGTGGGACATAATCCGGCGAGTATGGCATCAGCGGCATCCATGCGAGGGTTGTCAGGGGAACCGACCGACGGCCAGAATGCCACCCCCTAGCACTACAGCGCGGGTTCGGGATCGCCTGTAGGATGAGGTCATCGGGAGGGAACCCCATGACGGATGAGCAGATTCGGGCGTTGGGGCCGGCGTTCGCCGCGGAACTCCGGCGGTACCGCGGGTGCTTCGGGCAGGACC
>JANNVG010000745.1:0-2628 GCA_031414395.1 Fimbriiglobus sp. | reverse complement strand
CGGTGCGCGGGCGGGCGTGTGGAACCCCATCCACTGGCTGATGGTCGCGTTCGCCGTGTGGATGACGGTGTGTTACCTGAACGCCGAGAACCAGGAGCGGGCCTGGCTCACCTTCGACATCTACCTGAAGACGGCGCTCATGTTCGTCATCGGCGCGCTGACCGTGTACCGCCTGCGGCAGTTCTGGATCCTGCTGGCCGTGCTGGTGGCCATGGACGTGTACGTGGCGTACGAGGCGAACTACGCCTACTTCGCGTGGCGGCGGAACACCATCCAGTCTCACGGGTTCGGCGGGCTGGACAACAACGGGGCCGGGCTGATGCTGGCCATGGGCATTCCCCTGTGCTTCTTCCTGTGGGAGGGCACCCGCGGCTGGTGGCGGTGGGGCTACCTGCTGGTGCTGCCGGTGCTGGCGCACGCCGTGCAGCTCACGTTCAGCCGCGGGGCCATGCTGTCCACCCTGTGTACCCTCCCGTTCGTCTTCCTGTTCAGCCGGAACAAGCGGCTGCTGGCCGTGTTCGCCGTCCTCGGGGCGGTGTTCGTGTTCGTCACGTCCGGGCAGGAGCTGAAGGACCGCTTCTTCTCCATCAAGCAGCACGAGGTGGACGAGAGCGCGAACATGCGGAAGCAGGCGTGGAAGGCGGCCGTCGAGATCGCCAACGAGAAGCCGTTCTTCGGCGTGGGTTTGCGGTGCTCGGCCCCGCACATGAAGGAGCACGGGGCGACGGACATGATGGCCATCCACAGCCAGTATTTGCAACTGGCGGCCGACAGCGGGTGGGTGGGGCTGGGCGTCTATGTCGCGCTGTACGGGTCGGCCGTGTTCTTCGGCTTCCGCCTGTGGTGGAAGACCCGCAAGTGGCCCGACTACCCGGAGGTGCGGCAGGCCCGCGCGATGGCCGCCGGCATCACCTCTGCCCTCATCCTGTACGGCATCGGGGCGGTCTTCCTGTCGCTGGAAACCTTCGAGCTGACCTACGTGCTGTTCTTGCTCATGGCCCAACTGTGGAACTGCTACAAGGGCGGCGGCATCGAGGCGGCCGTGCGGGCGAACGGGTCCGTGCTGCCGGCCCCGCCGGGCAACCTGCTGCCCGAGCGCCCGCGGCCCCGCGCGGCGAGCGCGCCGCCCCCCCGTGTGCCGCTGCCGGTGCCGGCCGACGACGCGGCCGTCGTCCCCCTCACGCTGTCGAGGCCGAACTGATGCCCGCGGGCGGAGAGACCTCACCCCCCGGCCCCCTCTCCCAGGGGAGAGGGGGTGTTCGACCTGGAACCGGGAACGGAGTGACCGGGTCAGTAGTTGGCACCCCACTCACTGCGTTCGGGGTTCCAGATGACCGGAAAGTCGTCGCCTTGAACACCCCCTCTCCCTTGGGAGAGGGGGACGGGGGGTGAGGTCCCCAATTATGGCTGGAAGGTCTACTCCCCCCGCCCCGCGGGTCGGGTTCGTGCTGCACGTCATGCAGGTGGCCGGGGCCGAAGTGCTGGTGCGGGACATCATCCGCCGCCTGGGGCCGCGGATCGTGCCCACCGTATTTTGCCTCGACGCCGTCGGGCCGATCGGCGAAGACCTGATCCGCGGCGGGGTGGAGGTGCTGGCCCTCGGCCGCCGGCCGGGGTGGGACTTCAAGGTGGCCAAGCGCCTGGCACACGAAGCGACGGCCCGCAACATCGACGTGCTGCACGCCCACCAGTACACCCCCTTCTTCTACGCCGCCCTCGCCAAGCCGCTCATCCGCCCCCGCCCGCGGCTCCTCCTCACCGAGCACGGCCGCCACTACCCGGACGCGGTGTCGCCCGTCCGCCGCGCCGTCAACCGGCTGGTGCTCGACCACCTGGCCGACGCCGTGACCGCGTGCGTCGGGTTCAGCGGGCGGGCACTGCGAGACGTGGACGGCTTCCGCGGCAACCGCATCCGCGTGATCGACAACGGCATCGACGTGGACCGCTACGGCCCGCCGTCCGACAAGGCCGAGCAGAAGCGGCGACTCGGCTTCGACCCCGCCCGCCGGTATGTGGTTCACGTCGCCCGGCACCACCCGGTGAAGGACCAGGCCACGCTGTTGAAGGGGTTCGCCGCCGCCGCCCCGCACCTGCCCGACGTGGACTTGCTGATGGCCGGCGACGGCCCGCTGCGGGAGGAGTTGGAGCAGTTGGCGCGAACACTCGGCCTCACGGGCCGGGTGACGTTCCTGGGCATCCGCAAGGACGTGCCGGAGGTGCTGAAGGCGGGCGACGTGTTCGCGCTGACGAGCGTGAGCGAGGCGGCATCGCTCACGCTGCTGGAGGCGATGGCGACGGGATTGCCGAGCGTGGTGACGGACGTGGGCGGCAACCCGGACCTGATCCGCCGCGATGTCGATGGACTGCTCTTCCCGCGGGGCGACTCCGCCGCGTGCGGGGCGGCATTTCGACGGCTGCTCACCGAACCGGGGCTGGCGGGCAAGCTGGGGGCGAACGCCCGACGGCGAGCACACGAGCGGTTCCGCCTCGACGACACCGTCGAGCGGTACGCCGAACTGTATGGGATGTGACGGAAATAGGGCGGGTCGAGCGGCCGGCGACCGCAATGACACATCCGAAAATGGCGGACGTGATCGCAGGAAATAAGCCGGCCGCGACGCCCCGCCG